>JAFMBU010000218.1 GCA_017858295.1 Porticoccaceae bacterium
TGGCTGCAGAGAAAATTCTAGATAGGCAAAAATATCCAAACTACCGGCGACGTAATCAGCGTAGAATTGATCATTGGTTTTTTTGAACTGCTGAGCATCAACGAGTTGCTCAGAGACTAAAAATTCGCCCCAGCTGTGGTCGCTGTCGCCAGCGATCAGTGTGTTGTCGAGGTCGAAAATAGCCAGTGCCATAACTTAGAGTCCAATTGGGTTTTAGCCCGAGAGGATAACCATAGCGCAGGGTTGTCTCAAGAGAAAATTGCCGAGACTGGCAGACTATGGAACAATGCTGCAGCGTTAGTGCTTGCATAAAAGGGTGTATTTGAATTGGTTGATAAGGATGGTTATCGCTCCAACGTCGCTATTGTTATAGGTGATGGCAACGGCCGCCTATTCTGGGCAAAGCGTGTTGGGCAGCAGGCTTGGCAGTTTCCCCAGGGCGGTATAGATCACGGCGAGTCTGTCGAGGATGCACTCTACCGCGAGCTCTACGAAGAAGTCGGCCTCAAGTCCGACGATGTGAAAATTCTCCAGCGATCCAAGCGCTGGTTACGCTACAACATTCCCGAACAGATGCAGCGCAAACACTCCAAGCCTCTGTGTATCGGCCAAAAGCAGCGCTGGTTTTATCTGCAGATGACCTGCGATCCTGCAAATGTACGTTTTGATACCAGTGGCACCCCTGAATTCGACAATTGGCAATGGGTCAACTACTGGTACCCGGTCAATTCGGTTATCTCCTTTAAGCGCACAATTTATCGCAATGCATTGCAGGAATTCTCTTCCGCCAATGCCCGCTTGCAGCATTCATTCTCCGCCAAGGGCCTTTAACTGTGTTGGCGTCGCTGCGCAATATAGTGCAAGAAGTGAACAGTGCCCGCAGTCTTGGCGAGGTACTGACGATTATCGTCAAAGAAGTGCGCTCGGCCATGCAGGCTGGAGTTTGCTCGGTCTACCTATTCGACGAATCTGATCAGCGCTATGTTCTGATGGCTACCGAAGGCCTGCGCCAAGAGTCCATTGGCAATGTCCGTCTGGCCATGCGCGAGGGCCTGGTGGGTCTGGTTGCAGCCCGAGAAGAGCCGCTTAATTTAGAAGACGCCGACAAGCATCCAAACTTCGCCTATTTCGAAGAAACTGGCGAAAGCCCCTTCCACTCATTTTTGGGTGTGCCAATCATTCATCACCGCAAGGTGCTTGGTGTCCTAGTGTTGCAACAGGAAACCCAGCGACGCTTTGAGAGCGAAGAAGAAGCCTTTGTGGTGACTGTCTGCGCCCAGCTGTCCGGCGCCATTGCCCATGCAGAAGCCACCGGCGCACTGCGTCAACTGGCCTCGGCTGGGGGTGATCGCCTTCGCGAAGCGCTGTTCCGCGGCATCCCCAGTTCACCTGGTGTGGGTATTGGCCGGGTGGTATTAGTGGCCCCGACCGCCGATCTCAATACGGTTCCCGAGCGTTTTGCCGCTGATACGCCAGCGGAGATAGAGGTCTTCCGCACTGCGCTAGAGTCGGCCAAAGACGATATGCGCAATCTCAGCAAGGGGCTTGAGGGCAAGCTGAGCTCGGAAGAGATCGCGCTATTTGATATTTATATTCGTATGCTTGATGACCACTCATTGGGTGGCGAAGTGATCGCAGCCATCGTTGACGGCCAGGCTGCACAGAGCGCTTGGAGTTCCGTGATTCTCAAGCATGTGCGCACTTTCCGCAAAATGGACGATCCCTATCTTCGTGAGCGCGCCGCCGACGTCAATGATTTGGGTCGCCGTGTGTTGGGTTACCTGCAGCGCAATGAGAAAAATACCCAGCCTCTGCCGCGACGGATTATTTTGGTCGGCGAAGATCTCTCTGCCTCGGCCTTGGCGGATATTCCCATAGAGCGCTTGGTCGGCATAGTTTCAGTCAAAGGTTCGAGCAACTCCCATATGGCGATTGTCGGTCGCGCTCTCGGCGTGCCCACAGTGATGGGCGCGGTGGATTTGCCCTGGACGGAAATGGAAGGTCATGAATTAATTATTGATGGTTTTAGCGGTGATGTGATCAGCCGTGCCACGCGCAGAATGCGTCGCGCCTATCTGCATCGTCAGCGTCAGGAAACGCTACTGGCCAAAGATCTCGAGAGGCTCCGTGATATTCCCTGTGTTACCCCGGATGGATTTCCGGTAGCTCTGTGGATCAATACCGGCTTGCGTCAAGATATTGCCCTGGCTTTAAAAAGCAGCGCTGAAGGTGTCGGCCTGTACCGTACCGAAATTCCGTTTTTTATGCGTTCGAGCTTTCCCACCGAAGACGAGCAAACTGAAATTTATCGAGAGCAATTGCAGGCCTTTGCTCCCAACCCAGTGACTATGCGAACACTGGATATAGGTGGCGACAAGGCACTGCCCTACTTCCCCATCGAAGAGGAAAACCCCTTTCTCGGCTGGCGCGGTATCCGTATTTCACTCGATCATCCAGAGATCTTCCTGATTCAGATTCGCGCCATGTTGCGCGCCAGTGAAGGGCTCAATAATCTGCGTATCATGCTGCCCATGATCAGCAGCGTACCTGAGCTTGATCGTGCCATGGAGCTGATCGATAGAGCCTATAGGGAGCTGATGCAGGAGGAGGGCTACAATCTTGAAAAACCAGCTATCGGAGCGATGATCGAAGTCCCAGCAGCGGTCTATCAGGTTAAGGAGATAGGTCGGCGGGTGGATTTTCTCTCCGTGGGCACCAACGATTTAACTCAGTACCTGCTTGCTGTGGACCGGAATAATCCGCGGGTTGCAGATCTTTATCACTCATTGCATCCAGCGGTTTTACGCGCCCTAAAAAGTATTATTGAACAGGCGGATGCGGTGAACTGCCAGATCAGTGTCTGTGGTGAGATGGCCGGCGACCCCCTCGCCGTAGTTATTTTAATGGGTTTGGGTTACGACCATTTATCCATGAGTGCCAATAGTTTGCTGAAAGTAAAATCTATGCTTAGCCAGGTGTCAAAAGCCGAGGCCCGGAGTTTGGCCAAGCGTGCTCTGCGTATGTCCGATGCGGGTTCTGTAACTTTGCTATTGTCAGATGCTCTCAGTCGACCAGAGTTAGTGAAACTCTATCGTCCAGCCGAGCTTGATGAGAAAGCGGGCTTTTCAGACAGTTCTAGTAGCCCTAAGCCGATTAAGTAGCC
>JAFMBU010000219.1 GCA_017858295.1 Porticoccaceae bacterium
TTTAAACAATCATTTTAAATGATTCGGCAATACCCGATTGAGGATCTCGGCAACATAGCTGAGAAACAATGTGCCCATACTGCTCTTGTAAAAATTGGGATCGCTATTGCCCACCGCCAAAATGCCATAGAGGCTGTCATAGCGCAGCGGCACCGCGGCCACTGATCCCACCTGACGGCCTCGCTCACCAAACAAAAACACCATCTCGTCTTCACGAAGTACGCCACAGACTGTCCGATTGGCGCCAATCAACGTACCCACACGCTCATTGGCTTTCTCGGTGCTGGCAATGCGCGCCAAGGTGCGGGGCAGTTTCTTCTCGTCGCCAAACAGCGTCAGGCTATAAAATTCTATACCGTAATCTTTGCCGAGGCTGTCGTAGACTGCCTCAACCAATGATCCCAGAGTTTTGGCCTCGAGTAGGTTGAGCACCAAACGCTTGGTTTTTTCAAACAGCAGATCGTTATCCTGGGCGGTCTGCAGCATATTGTCTAACCGCGACCGCATTTCTTTATTGCGATCACGCATCACACCAACCTGCCGTTCAACCAAGGAAATCGCTTTGCCACTATTGTGGGGCAGAACCATGGTTTCGAGGATATCAGTGTTTTTATCCAAAAAATCTGGATTCTCGCGAAGGAATTCGCGTACTACTTTTTCGATTGAATCAGCTTTTGTTTTTACTTCTTTGCTCATATTCTTATACGTCCGTGAAAAACTGTCTTCGCTGGGCCGCTCATTATCAGTGGATGGCCGGCACCTTTCCAGTCTATTTTCAGAGACCCTCTGGTTAAGTGAACGGTTACTGGTGAGTCGACTAACTGTTGTTGGATGGCAGCCACTGCTGCCGCACAGGCACCAGAACCACAGGCTTCAGTTTCGCCAACGCCTCGCTCGAACACTCTCAGCTTAATCTCAGTGCGATCGACTATCTGCATAAAACCCACATTGACGCGGTTGGGGAAACGCTCATGGGATTCGAGGGCTGCGCCCAATTCGGCCACTGGCGCTGTCTCTACATCGGCTACGGTTACCACCGCATGAGGATTACCCATGGAGACTGCAGCAATGCGCTGTGCCTGGCCATTAACCTCTATATCATAGAGCAGTGCCGGTTCGTTGGCCTGAAAGGGAATCGCTGGGGGATCCAGTTCCGGAATACCCATATCCACGGCAACCAGATTCTTATTAATCAGATTTAGCGTCATCACACGGTTTGAGGTCTGCACTTTAATCGACTTCTTGCCAGTCAGCTGACGATCGTGAACAAAGCGCGCTAGACAGCGAGCGCCATTGCCACATTGCTCAACTTCGGCACCGTCGCAATTAAATATGCGATAATTAAAGTCTACATCGACAGCAGAGGGCGGCTCAATGATCAACACCTGATCACAGCCAATACCGGTCTTGCGATCAGCCAAGCGTCGCACCATGGAAGCGGTAATACGGACATTCTGCGTGACTGCATCAATGACCACAAAATCATTGCCGAGCCCGTGCATTTTTGTGAATTTCATTAACATCAGGGTTATCTCACTGCTGCGGGCAGCAAGCTTTCGCCACTGAGCAGATCTTCGATGGTTTCCCGACGTCTGACCAAATACACCTGGTTGCCATCGACCATGACTTCAGGTGCGCGCGGGCGACTGTTGTAATTGGAGCTCATTACGAAGCCGTAGGCACCGGCTGACATTAGGCACAGGTAGTCGCCAGCAGAGATCGCCAGAGATCGGTCTTTAGCGAGAAAATCACCGGTCTCACAGACAGGTCCAACTACATCGTAAACGGCGCTCTTGGCTACTGCACTCTCTGCTACTGCATTATCGGAATTACCAGCTGAAATTGGTTGAATATCCATCCAAGCCTGATACAGCGCAGGTCGAATCATATCGTTCATGGCTGCATCGACAATGGCAAAATTTTTCTCACCATTGCTTTTCAAATACTGTACTTGGGTCAACATTACCCCAGCGTTGGCAGTAATCGAGCGGCCTGGTTCCAGTACTAGGGTTTCACTGCGGTCGGTCAAGAGCGGCAGAATGGCCGACATATAACTCTGGGGGGTGGGTGGCTGTTCGTTGTCATAGCGCACACCAAGACCACCGCCAATATCTATGTGTTGCAGGGCTATGCCGAGCCCGGCCAATTCGTCCACCAGTGCCAACAAGCGCTCCAATGCGGCGACAAAGGGCGCTATATCCACTAGCTGTGAGCCGATATGACAGTCGACTCCGACTACATTGATATGTGCCATCTGAGCTGCGCGCTGATACACCTTAGCGGCCAGATTGATATCTATACCAAACTTGTTTTCTTTCAGGCCCGTGGATATATAGGGATGGGTTTGGGCATCCACATCTGGGTTGACCCGCAGAGACACGGCCGCGATTGCGTCACAGCTGGCTGCAGTACTGTTTAGTAGTTCAAGCTCGGCTTCGGATTCGACATTGAAGCAGTGAATGCCCAGTTCGAGGGCCCGTTGCATCTCGCTGGCGGTTTTGGCGACGCCAGAAAAAACGACTTTGGCCGGATTACCGCCAGCGCGCAACACACGCTCAAGCTCGCCAATAGAGACAATATCAAAACCCGCGCCCAGTTCGACGAGAGTTTGCAGCACGGCAATATTAGAGTTGGCTTTTACCGCATAGCAGATCAGATGCTCTTTGTCGGCCAGGGCCGATTGGTAGGCGAGAAAATTATTGCTGATGGCGGCTTTGCTATAGACGTAACAAGGCGTACCAAATTGGCTGGCAATAGAGGAAAGTGATGTGCTCTCAATAAACAGGTTCCCATCCTGGGAACTAACGGCGTGGTGCATAGTAATTTAGTCTTTATTTTGGTTAGCTAATGTTTGGTATTTAGGTGCTTGGTAATTGGATGTCTGGTAGGTCGTTGAGACATCTTCCGGAAGATACAGATCACCTTTGTTACCGCAGCCGGAAATAATTATGGCGACAAAAATGACACCAGCAGATCGCAGTACTGCCTGTCGATCGATTCGCGGTAGATTGCTCAATAAATGCGCAAGTAAATAACGATACATGGTTTATAATTCCTGCCGTTGACGAGACTGCATGCCTATCTAACCTGTGGCCGTCAGTATAGCGGCAGTGGCGGACGACACTCAAACAAATATGCGGCGCGAGCCCAATCTA
>JAFMBU010000220.1 GCA_017858295.1 Porticoccaceae bacterium
ACGAGGGCGGGCAGACTAACATCTTCGCCCTTTTCTAGCAACTCTTTGTAGCGCCGGTTGGCGCGTTCTTCAGCGCTGGCGGTGAGGTAAATCTTGAGCTCTGCAGCGGGGAAAACCTCAGTGCCCATATCACGGCCATCGGCAACCAAACCCGGGCTTCTAACAAACATTCTCTGGCGCTTTAACAGCGCTGAACGGACACCGGGAAATTGCGCAACTTTTGAGGCTAACAGGCCGGTTTCTTCAGTGCGTAATTCATGGCTTACCTCTTCGCCCTCAAGATAGACTTTAAAGGCGCCCTGTTTTTCAGTTTCAAAGCGGATATCCATATGTTCCGCCAAAGCCATCAAGCCCTTTTCACTCTCGACACTGACATGGTGACGCAGGGCCGACAAACCCAAGAGACGATAGAGCGCGCCGCTGTCCAGATAATAGAACCCGAGTTTCTTGGCGACAATGCGGCTGATAGTGCCTTTTCCCGCGCCACTGGGACCATCGATGGTAATCACCACCGCGTTGTTGTTTTCAGCCATTTAGGACTCCTGAGTCTCAACGCCAATGGTCAAACCAATAGCCCTGGCAAGATCAACAAAGCCGGGGAAAGAGGTGGCAATATTGTTGCACTCGATAATTTCAATTTCCCCTGCCGAGCGCAGACCTGCAATAGCAAAGGCCATGGCAATACGGTGATCGTCGTGACTGTGGACTGTGCCGCTGCCAAGCTGGCCGCCCTGAATACGAATACCATCGGCTGTGGATTGGGCATCAATACCCAGAGTCACCAGACCGTCGGCCATGCTTTGAATACGGTCACTCTCTTTGACGCGCAATTCTTCGGCGCCGGTGAGTACAGTTTCACCTTTGGCACAGGCCGCGGCGACAAACAGTACTGGGAATTCATCAATCGCCAGTGGTACCTGATCTTCCGGAATCACAATGCCATTTAGCTGTGCATAGCGGATTCGGATATCCGCCACGGGTTCGCCGCCCACTTCTTTTTCATTGGACAGTTCAATGCTGGTGCCCATCTGACGCAGAATATTAATCACACCGATGCGGGTTGGGTTAACACCCACATGACGCAGGATGATATCCGAGCCTGGCGTGATGGCGGCTGCCACCATAAAGAAGGCCGCTGAAGAAATATCTGCCGGCACATCAATACGGGTGGCAGTCAGTGAACCACCACCTGAAAGTGAGGCCTTGCTGCCGTCGCTGACAACCGAATAACCAAAGCCGCGTAACATACGCTCACTGTGGTCGCGGGTCGGTGCTGGCTCGACAGTTGAAGTCTCACCTTCAGCGTAGAGCCCAGCTAACAGAACGCAGGATTTAACCTGGGCGCTGGCCATGGGCAGTACGTAATTGATCGGTTTGAGTTTGTTACCACCTTTTATACGCATCGGTGGTCTGCCACCTGGGGCGGTTTCGATTACGGCGCCCATCTCGGCAAGAGGGTCTGCAACACGGGCCATAGGTCGACCTGAAAGTGACTCGTCACCGGTGAGCTCAACATCAAAGCTCTGCCCGGCCAAGAGTCCACTGAGCAGGCGCATGGAGGTGCCAGAGTTGCCCAGATAGAGTGGCTTGGTCGGTGCTTTTAAACCGTGCAGACCAACACCGTGAATCACCACACGGCCCTGCTCTGGACCTTCAATAATAACGCCCATATCGCGGAACGCCTGCAAGGTTGCCAGGCTGTCTTCCCCCTCGAGGAAACCAGTAACCTCGGTCATGCCTTCGGCAATGGAGCCGAGCATAATCGATCGGTGAGACATTGATTTATCACCGGGGACACGTATATCACCGCGGGCAACGCCACCAGGTGTGACTTTATAATTTATTATTTTCTCTGACATGGTTTGCTGTAATGCCTTTGGGTCGATTGATTGTCCAAAATGGTTGCGTGCATCGCGAGCCCGCGTAAACACATCCATCAGATAGGTTTCGTCGCCTTTATCTATGGCGCTGCGCATCTCACTAAAGTTGACCATAATCTGGTCGAGAACACTGAGGATCGCCTGGCGATTGGCCAGCGCTATATCTCGCCACATAATTGGATCGCTGGCGGCAATGCGGGTAAAGTCGCGAAAGCCTCCAGCGGCATAGCGAAAGATCTCGCGGTTATCGCGCATGCTGGCCAACGTATCCACTAGGGAGTAAGCCAAAAAATGCGGCAGATGACTGGTGGCAGCCAAGACTTCGTCATGCTCTTGAATATCCATGCAAGAGACTACAGCACCCACTGATTGCCAGAGCTTTTCCACCAGCTGCACATGACTTTCGCCACTGTCAGCATGGGGCGTCAAAATAACTCTATGGTCTTTAAACAGATCTGCTTTCGCTGCGGTGACACCGCTTTTTTCTGAGCCGGCAATGGGATGTCCGGGTACTAATTGAACTGGCAGGTGACCATAGATCTCTTCTGCGGCAGCCATCACGCTGCCTTTAACACTGGCAACATCGGTAATGGTGACCTGATCCGAGAGCAGCTCAGAGCACTCTTTAAGAATCGCGGGTACGGTAAGGGTCGGCACACCAATAACGACAATATCGCCGGCACCCAGTTCGGGCGCAATAGCAGCCAAACTCTGTTCTGGACGATCAATAACACCCATTTCCAGGGCCAGATCGAGAGTAGAAGAGCGTCGAGAGATTCCCACTACCTGAGTGGCCAAGCCGGCATTGCGAGCGGCCAAGGCAAGACTGGAACCGATTAGTCCCAGGCCGATAACAACCAGACGATTAACCACTGGCTGTGCTGTTTGAGAAGTTTGCACCATGACAGATCACATCGAAATAAATAGATTAATCGTTACTATAGGCAATATTAGTAGCAACGTTTAGAGAACCGCTCGCGGGTAAGAACCGAGTATTTTCAATTCCGCCACCTCATCTGCCAATTCGGCAAGCACCGCAGCCGCAGCTGGGTCGTCAACATGAGCAGCAAAATCGATAAAGAAGATGTAAGACCATTTGCTGTTGCGCGAGGGTCGCGATTCCAGTCGGGTCATATCGACACCGTGACGACGAAATGGCTCGAGCAGGTTATGCAAGGCACCGGGCTTATTCTGAACCGATACGACGATGGAGGTTTTATCGTCACCGCTGGGTGGCACCATCTCGCGGCCAATAATCAAAAAGCGCGTTGAGTT
>JAFMBU010000221.1 GCA_017858295.1 Porticoccaceae bacterium
CGGTGGTTTCGATCTGGTCGTGGTTGAGACTCCGGGTATTGGTCAGGGCGATGCTGGGATCGTCCCCTATGTGGATATTCCAATCTATGTCATGACGCCAGAATTTGGCGCCCAGAGCCAGTTGGAAAAGATCGATATGCTCGATTATGCCGAGCTGGCGATCATTAATAAATTTGATCGCAAGGGCAGCGATGATGCCTATCGCGATGTGTGTAAGCAGGTGCAGCGCAATCGCGAAGCCTGGACCCAGGCAACCGAAGAGATGCCCGTATTTGGCACTATAGCTTCACGCTTTAATGATGATGGTGTCACTGCCGCCTATCAGGAGCTGGTGGTACTTTTACAAAACCGCGGACTGCGCAGCTTTAAACAGCATCTGGCGAAAGTCGATCGCCGCACACCATCGGAAAAAACCGTGGTGGTGCCAGCAGACCGTCAGCGTTATTTAGCTGAGATTGCCGCCAGTGTGCGCAATTATCACAAGCAGGTTGTGGTTCAGGCCAATCTGGCCCGCCAGCAGCAGCAGCTCGCCGCGACCAAAGCTATGCTGTTGGAAAATGGCAGCGATGCACCAGAGACTATTGATAGCCTGATTGCCGAGCGCAAACAGGCCATGGACGTCAAGGCGAGCAATCTGTTGGAGAGTTGGCCAGCAGTAGTGGAAGCTTACAGTGGCGACACCAAAGTTGATGTCCTGCCCAATGGCAAAGAGATTGTTACTAAACTTAATACGATTTCCTTGTCTGGTAACAAGATCTCTCGAGTATCCCTGCCGCGCTTTGAAGATCATGGCGAGCTGCTCAAGTGGCTGATGCGTGAAAATCTGCCCGGTGAGTTCCCCTATACTGCCGGTGTCTTTCCCTTTAAACGCGAAGGCGAAGATCCAGCACGTATGTTTGCCGGTGAGGGCGATGCCTTTAAAACCAATCGCCGCTTTAAGGCCCTGTCTGAGCACTCCGATGCCAAGCGCCTCTCCACAGCCTTTGATTCGGTCACTCTCTATGGCTTTGATCCCCATGAGCGTCCGGATATTTACGGCAAGGTGGGTAATGCCGGTGTTTCCATCTGTACTCTGGAGGATATGAAAGCTCTCTATGATGGCTTTGACCTCTGCAATCCAACCACCTCGGTTTCCATGACCATTAATGGTCCGGCGCCGACTATCTTGGCAATGTTTTTAAACACCGCGATTGACCAGCAGGTGGATCAGTTTGTTGCCGAACACAGTCGCCAGCCTAAGGATAATGAGTTCCAAGAGCTGCGCAGCAATACCTTGAAGCGCGTCCGCGGCACAGTGCAGGCAGATATTCTCAAAGAAGATCAGGGTCAGAATACCTGTATCTTCTCCACGGAGTTTAGCCTGCGCATGATGGGTGATATGCAGCAGTACTTTATCGATGAGCAGATTCGCAACTTCTACTCAGTGTCGATCTCTGGATACCATATTGCCGAAGCTGGGGCTAACCCCATCTCGCAGCTGGCCTTTACCCTGTCTAATGGCTTTACCTTTGTTGAAGCCTACCTGGCTCGCGGCATGCACATTGATGACTTCGCTCCCAACCTATCGTTCTTCTTCTCCAACGGTATGGACCCGGAGTACACCGTGATGGGTCGAGTGGCGCGCCGTATTTGGGCGACCTCAATGCGTGATCTTTACGATGCCAACCCACGCAGCCAAAAGCTGAAATATCATATCCAGACATCAGGCCGTTCACTGCATGCTCAGGAAATGAACTTCAATGATATTCGCACTACTCTGCAAGCGTTAATCGCGATCTACGATAACTGCAATAGCCTGCACACCAATGCCTATGACGAAGCTATTACCACGCCTACGGAAGAGTCAGTGCGGCGAGCGCTGGCAATTCAGCTGATTATTAATCAGGAGTGGGGCCTAGCGAAAAATGAAAATCCCAGTCAGGGCGCGTTTATTATCGATGAGTTGACTGATCTAGTTGAAGAGGCGGTGCTGCAAGAATTTGAGAAAATATCAGATCGTGGCGGCGTACTGGGTGCCATGGAAACCGGTTATCAGCGCGGTAAGATTCAGGAAGAGTCGCTCTATTATGAGCACAAGAAACACGATGGTTCTTTCCCCATTGTGGGGGTCAATACCTTCCTCAGTGAGACTGAAGAGGAGCCCATGGAAATTGAATTGGCCCGTTCCACTGAAGCGGAAAAGCAAAGTCAGATCAAACGTCTGCGCGCTTTCCAAGAGACACACAGTGCAGAGTCCGCAGAAGTGCTTAAACGCTTGCAGGATACAGTGAGAGAAGGTGGCAATGGCTTTGAAGTGCTGATGGAGGCGGTTCGGGTTTGCTCACTGGGCGAAATCACCAATGCACTGTTCGACGTCGGCGGACAGTACAGACGTAGCATGTAGTCATGCTTGTTTTGTTGTCTGCTTTTGACGCAAACTAGTGGCGCCAAAAGTAGTGCGAAAATAAAACCAGGAATCTTAAACAATGTCCAAAGCCCTTCGGCTCACTCAGGTTGAGCGCAAAGAAATCTCCGACGCCAAGATGCTTGAGGCGGCGGTGGATTTGATTGTCGAGCGCGGAGCGGGCCAGGTCACCTTAAAAGATGTGGGTGAAAAAGCCGGTTACTCTCGTGGGCTGGCCGGTTATCGCTTTGGCAATCGCGAGGGTCTGTTTGATTTTGTGCTCAGATCGGTTGGCGATGAATGGCTCGGGGAGCTCACTCAGGTTACGGCAAATAGCTTTGGCTACAAGGCTATAGCTGCAGCTCTGGATGCCCATATTAAATTCTGTGAAGATGCACCGAAACATGTAGAGGCTTTTTACCGCCTCTGGTTTGACTCCATGGCACCGGACTCACAACTCAAAGGGGTTATTCTAGGTATTCATCAGCGCCGTCGCGGCGATGTTGTCAGTTGGATTGAGCAGGCTGTGGCTGCCGGTGAAGTGTCGGCGACCGTGGATGCGGGAATGCTTGCAGATCACTTTACCGCCTCGGTCAGTGGCATTGTCTATCACTGGATGACCGACCCAGATAATCTTGATGAGATGCGCAATCTCCATGAAGCGTTAAAGCAGGTGATGCACAGTATGTTGCGCGGCTAGCTGTGGCTTTTCTGCGCTGTGGCACTCCCAGCAAGAGATATTGCCGGTCACTGTTGGCACCCCTTAGTA
>JAFMBU010000222.1 GCA_017858295.1 Porticoccaceae bacterium
ACAGCTTAGTAAAGAGGTGCCCACAGCGGAATAAAGTACCAACAGCTGCCAACAGCTCTATGGCTAGAGTTTTAAAGCGGCAAAAATTTCCTCCCGCAACACCGGCACCTCATTGACTAAATGGTGCCCAGCCCCCTGAATCACCTGCAACTCCATATTGGGAAATTTACCCTGCAGCACTTTAATGTTGTGCCGCCAGTCGACGGTGCTGTCTTGGTCCCCCTGAATCACATTGATGGCAAACGGGTTCTCAGTGCTGCAACCCATTTCCACCACCCAGTTGGCCATGGCGCTCACCCAGGCCGCCGGTAAGCGGCGGGGCTGAAAGGGGTCCCTATGGCGAACGAAATGCAGAAATGCTGCATCCTGAGAATTTTTCCGAAACACTCTGTTCATGGTTGGCCTGAAGGGCCGAGTCAATTTAAATAGCCAGCGATCAATCTTCCACAGTCTTGGCTGCACCAGTGGTGCGAGTAAATTGAGGCTGGAAAAGGGGTAATTATGGTTGCTGCTCTGATTTAAAAGCTGCTTCAGTAAAATGGCGCCACCGGTGCTTTGGCCAATCCCATGTAGTGGTTTTGGGCAGAGATCGGCAGTGGCCTTAAGCACCTGATTGAGCTGTTGCACATATTGCTCGAAGCTGTCTATGGAGGCGGGCTCGCCGCTGGAGAGGCCGTGGCCAATCAAATCAAAGCAGACAACAGTAAGCTGGCGCTCCAGTAGCTGGCGAATCAGATGGCCATAGAGGCCGGTGTGATCCAGATAGCCATGGACTATTACGGCAGTGCCTTTTGATTGCGGCGGCTTCCACAGCATAAGGTGAGTTTGCTGCTGGCCATGCACAAGCTTGCCGGCAAGTAGTTGCAATCTGTCGCTGGGTTCTGGCAATTGATAAAAGTCGAGGTAGTGTTTTAGGGCTGGGTTTGACTGCAGGTTGGCCTGTGCCTCTGGGCCAAACTTCGGTAGCACCTGGGCCAGACGTTTTATCTGCTGCTGAGCATGGTGTAAATCGGTCTGCTCCATTAACTTAGTCTCCGGTTGCCGTCTGTTTTATCTGAGTATATGAAGGCATCTTGTCACACTAATATCGATTTAGAAAATAGTGGGTATCACGGCCTAGTTGTACTTACTTGTAAAAGCTGTAGACACAAAAAAGCCCCACAGATTCCTGCAGGGCTCTCGATTACTGCGCTTGTTTTGCTATTCGTCGGTAGACAGCGACACATCGTAGACGCCGGCTTCGCGAGCCTGGTCAGAGATCAGGGCAAACATCTCCGTCTTGGACTTCGGATGGGCACTTACAATCACCTTGGCTTCTGGCTTCTCTGCGTGCATGCGCTCTACGTTTGCGCGCACTGCGCGAACATCAATGCGGCGTCCTTCAAAGGTCAGCTCATTGCTCTCGGAAACTCGAAACACAATGTTGAGGTTTTCAGTCTCTGGTGGCGGCTCGTCTGAGGTCGGTGGGCGATTCACATCAAGCCCAGACTCATTGACAAATGAGGCTGTCACGATAAAAAAGATAAGCATGATAAACACAACGTCGAGCATCGGCGTCATATCGATTGCTGACTCATCCTCTTCCTTACGTCTTCTTCCTAATGCCATTTAATGTGAACCTTCAAAGATTTCTGATTTTAATGGAGCGGCGCATTCTACTGATTTTTGACAGAATTGCTAGTGCCACTACCCCTGCGTGTCAAAGCGGTTTAACCTACCCCAACCGTGACCCTTAAGTTTGCCAGAAATAAAGCAATTAAGGAAAACATCATTACGCTCATAGATAAAAAATAGGTATATATGCCTGAATTACCGGAAGTAGAGACTACCCTTCGCGGTGTAGCTCCACATATTGTAGATCAAGTTATTGACCGATTAAGGATTTACAACGGGTCATTGCGTTGGCCCGTGACTCAGGGCATCTCTGAGCTGACTCAGGGACAGCTAGTGGTGGCCATTACGCGTCGAGCCAAGTACCTGCTTGTCGAGCTTGAGCGCGGCACCATGATGATCCATCTGGGGATGAGCGGGAGCTTGCGCCTGGTGGATAGGGCGGCGCCGCGGCGCAAGCACGATCATATAGAAATGTTAATGGCCAACGGTGCCTGTCTGCGCTATCACGACCCCCGTCGCTTTGGCGCTTGGCTCTGGTCAGATAGTGGCTTTCCCCAGCTGGACCATCTGGGTCCCGAACCCCTCACCGATGAGTTTACTGGCAAGCGTCTGTTTGAGCTGTCCCGCAAGCGTAAAATGGCGATCAAGCCGTTCATAATGGACAATCGCACGGTGGTGGGGGTGGGTAATATCTACGCCTCTGAGGCATTGTTTCGCACTGGTATTCGCCCTGATCGAGCTGCGGGGCGAGTGTCTCTGAAGCGATATGAGGAGCTGGCGGTTCATATTAAAGAGGTCTTAGCCAGCGCCATTACTCAGGGGGGCACTACACTGCGGGATTTTGTCAACGGCAATGGCGAGCCAGGATATTTTCAGCAGACACTGATGGTCTATGGTCGCGGTGGTGAACCCTGTGTTACCTGCGCCAAACCCTTAAAGGATATTCGCCTGGGTCAGCGCAGTTCGGTTTTCTGCCCAGCCTGTCAGCGCTGAGCTCTTGGTCCTGAGCTCTTAGCCCAGAACTCTTAGCCCAGAGCTCTAAGACTTATTAAATTTTTGACTTAGCGCGTCCACCACATTGGCTGGGGCAAACTTTGATACATCGCCGTCAAGGGAGGAGATCTCCCGCACCAGTGACGATGAGATATAAGATAGATGTTCTGCCGGTGTCAAAAAGACACTTTCAATATTCGGTGACAGAGCGCGATTCATATTGGCCAGCTGGAATTCATACTCGAAATCCGAAACTGCTCGCAGTCCACGCATAATGGCGTCGGCCTTGCAGTCCTGAACAAAGTTCACCAGCAGATAATCAAATCCGAGAATTTCAATATTGGGCACATGGGCAAGAGCATCTGTGGCTAACTGAATGCGTTCATCGACGCTAAACAGTGGGCCCTTGCGCTGACTGGTGGCTATACCTATAACAATTTTGTCGAACATTCGTGAAGCTCTTTCGACTAGATCGATATGGCCATTGGTAATTGGGTCAAAGGTGCCGGGGTAGACTATTGTCGTCATGCACTGGTTCCGCC
>JAFMBU010000223.1 GCA_017858295.1 Porticoccaceae bacterium
TTAATCCTTTGAGGTTCTGGGGTCGAGGGCATCGCGCAGGCCATCGCCGAGAAAGTTAAGTGCAAACAGGGTCAGAGATAAGGTTACGCCGGGGAAAATCAGCAGCCAGGGATATTCCTCCATGGTCTCGACACCATAATTAATCAGTAGTCCCCAAGAGCTCTGGGGTGGCTGAATGCCGAGGCCGAGAAAGCTCAAGAAGGCCTCTAGCAGCATCACGCTGGGAATGGTCAGGGTGGTGTAGACAATTACTGGGCCCAGGGTGTTGGGGATAATATGGCGACGGATTATGGTCCATTGAGAGAGGCCCAATGAATGGGCAGCCTCAACAAACTCCTGTTTGCGCAGTGACATCACCTGACTGCGAACAATCCGCGCCATGGTCAGCCATTCCACTGCGCCAATGGCCAAAAATAGCAGTAGGATATTGCGCCCAAACACCACCATCAGCAGGACAATAAAAATCATAAAGGGCAGGGCATACATGATGTCGACAATGCGCATCATCACTGCATCAACTCGACCGCCGACAAAACCGGCGATGGCGCCCCAGAGCACACCAATTATTAGGGCTACTGCGGTGGCGATAAAGCCAACCGTGAGAGAGACGCGGCCGCCGTACATAATCCGCGTGAGCATATCGCGGCCAAATATATCCGTGCCCAGCCAGTGTTCTAGTGAGGGGGCCGTGGCACCGAGCATCAGGTTCTGCTCTTCATAACCGTAGGGGGCGATCCAAGGTGTCAGTATGGAGACAATACAGAGTAGGGCCAAAACACCTAGGCCAAACAGCGCCAGATAATTTTTGCTCAGTTTGATCCAGGCATCTTTCCATAGCGAGGTGCCTTTCTCTTGCTGCAGACTAATCTGGTCCATTAGTTATTCCCCCGCGCTTGCTGACGTAGCTTGGGATCGAGCCAGATGGCGAGCATATCCGAGAGCAGGTTAAACAGAATAATCAGTGTGGCGAAGAAGATGGTCATACCCAAAATCATGGTGTAGTCGCGATTAAACGCGGCTTGTACATAGAAGCGTCCGAGTCCGGGAATTTGGAAAATGGTTTCCACCACAAAGGAGCCGCCCAATAGACCAGCAAAGGCCGGTCCTAAAAAGGCTACCACTGGTATCAGTCCGCCGCGCATGGCGTGCTTAAAGATAATCACCGGCTCAGAGAGACCCTTGGCCCTAGCGGTGCGAATATAGTCTTGAGACAGTACCTCGAGCATGCCACCGCGGGAGAGACGCGCTATATAGGCAGCGTATCCGGTGCCCAAGGTAATCGAGGGCATGATCTTATCTCCGGGCATATCCCCCCAGCCGGAGACCGGTAACCATTCCAGATAAATGCCAAATATCAGTACCAGAAGCGGCCCCAACAGGAACGATGGCATACAGATACCGAGCATGGCTGCGGACATGGGCACATAGTCTTGCAGGGTATTGGGTCGCATGGCGGCGGCAACACCGGCACTGACGCCAATTATCAGTGCCACCAGCATGGCATAGAGAGCCAGTTCCGCGGTGGCCGGTATACCGGCTGCGATCAGTTCGTTCACTGTGCGTCCGGAGTATTTAAATGAGGGGCCAAAGTCACCCTGGAGCACATCACCCAGATAGCTGACATATTGCTTCCACATTGGTTGGTCTAGCTTGTATTGGGCTTCCAAAGCCTTAATCACTTCTGGGGGCACCGCTTTATCCGCGGAAAAAGGCCCGCCCGGTGCCGAATGCACCAGCATAAAGGTGGCGCTGATAACGATTAGCAGCACCGGAATAGCCTGCAGCAGGCGGTTGAGGGCAAATCGCCACATTAGTTTTTCGCTCCTGAATCCGCTGGCTCAGCTTGTAGATACATCTCTTTAAATGATGGCTGGTTGAGAATATTGTCATTAAAGTTCTTTACTGAAGCGTTGACCAGATTGTTGGAGGTGTAAATATAGATTGGAATCACCGGCATATCATCCAGCAGCATGGTTTCGGCACGGTCGAAGATTTCTAGGCGCTGGGCGTGGGATTTGGCTTCAGGGGCAGCTTTGAGAATTAGCTGGTCATAGTCTGCATTGCACCACCCAGTGCGGTTATTGCCACCATTGCAGAGAAACATATCGAGGAAATTATTCGGGTCCACATAGTCACCGATCCATCCGGCACGGCCGATTTCATAGTCGAGACTGGTGACGCTATTTAAATAGACCTTCCACTCTTGATTGAGCAGCTTGACCTCTATATTGAGGTGCTTTTTCCACATCTGCTGAATAGCTACAGCAATCTTGCGGTGACCTTCGCTAGTGTTGTAGAGAATTTCCGTAGCCGGAAAACCTTCGCCATTGGGATAGCCTGCATCCGCTAGAAGTTGTCTGGCGGCCTCTGGATCAAAGGCTAAATCACTCTTTGGGTAATAGCCCATGGTGCCCGGTGGGGTGATGGTATAGGCGGGGATCTGTCCGCCTTTAAGTATGCGTTGACTAATCTTGTCCCGATCGATGGTCATGCCCAGAGCCCGACGCACGCGTTTATCTTGCAGCTGGGGCACACGGGTATTGATACGATAAAAGTAGACACCTAGATAGGGGGCTATATGCAGGGCTGGATCTTTGCGCTCCATGTAGGTGGCGATTTTGTCCGCGGGGACTGTGCCACTGTAGTGGAGCTGGCCGGCGCGGAACATACGTTCGACGGTGACGGCATTTTCGATGGGATAGAAGATAATTTTATTCAGTTTGATACTGTCGGCGTCCCAGTAGTGGGGATTGCGCTCGACGACGACGCGGCGATTGATCTTCCACTCGGAGAGTTGAAAGGCGCCATTGCCGACTAGGTTGCCTTCATAGGTCCAGCGGGTGCCCCGTTGGTCGGCGTCGCCAAACTTTTCGATAGTGGCGCGATGCACTGGGTAGAGGCTGTAATGATCGAGCAATTGCAGAAAGTAGGGAGTTGGATTGTTTAGAGTGACTTGGAGGGTATGGTCGTCTAGGGCCTTGACGCCCACGTCGTCGAAGTCGCTGATTTCCCCTTCATAATATTCTTTAGCGTTGGCGATGGGGAAATACATATAGGCGTAGAGATTCCCCAGAGCTGGTTGCAGGGCCCGCCACCAGGACCAGACATAGTCATGGGCATTGTGGGGGTCGCCGTTGGACCAGC
>JAFMBU010000224.1 GCA_017858295.1 Porticoccaceae bacterium
CCGATGATGCAGCAGTTTTTGCGCATCAAGGCAGACCACCCCAATGACATTCTGTTCTACCGCATGGGTGACTTCTATGAACTGTTTTTTGACGATGCCAAGCGCGCCAGTGAGATTTTGGATATCACTCTCACCGCCAGAGGCAAGGCCAATGGCAACCCAATCCCAATGTGCGGTGTGCCATACCATGCCGCAGAAGGCTATCTGGCCAAGCTGGTAAAACAAGGTCATTCAGTTGCCATCTGCGAACAGGTGGGGGACCCAGAGACCAGCAAAGGACCCGTGGAACGCCAGGTTATGCGCGTCCTGACTCCCGGGACTATTAGTGACGAAGCCCTGCTCGACGCCCGTCGCGACAATCTTTTAGTGGCCATCACCCGCCTTGATCAGACCACTGGGTTAGCTTCTCTAGACATGAGCAGCGGCCGCTTTCAACTGCTTGAACTGAGCTCTGAAGAAGAATTGGTAAGCGAACTGCAGCGTTTAAATCCGGTGGAAATCCTCCTCTCCGAAACTCTGCCCGACTCGGAGTTTTTCAGCGCCCGCAAAGGTATCAAGCGACGACCAATCTGGGAATTCGATTTAGATAGCGCCCTGAGATTACTCAACAAACAATTTGGCACCCGAGATTTGAGCGGCTTTGGCTGTGATCATCTGCCGGTGGCGATTAGCGCAGCAGGCTGCTTATTACAGTATGCCAAAGATACCCAGCGCGGCGACCTGCCCCATATTCGCAGCATCATCGCCGAGAACAATAGCGACAGCGTCTCCTTGGATGCCTCCAGCCGTCGCAATCTCGAACTCGACACCAATATGACTGGCGGTCCTGAAAACACGCTATTTGAAGTACTGGACACCAGCGCCACCACCATGGCTAGCCGTCTCTTGCGGCGCTGGCTCAATCGCCCACTGCAGCACCTGCCAACGCTGCAGGCCCGCCAACAGAGCATCGCTGCTCTGCAGCACAACTATCTCTATGAAGTGCTCCACGGACACCTCAAACAGATTGGCGATATGGAACGGATTCTCACTAGAGTTGCCCTGCGCTCAGCGCGACCCAGAGATCTTACTCGCCTGCACCAATCCCTAGCCATACTGCCCCAGCTCGCCACCACCTTGGCAAATCCATCCACTGCACATTTGGGCGACTTGGCAGCCGCGGCGGAACCCATGCCTGAACTGGTGCATCTGCTGGGCAGCGCAGTGAAAGAAAATCCACCCGTAGTAATCCGTGACGGTGGCGTTATCGCCGACGGCTACGACAGCCAGCTCGATGAACTCCGCGCACTCAATACCAATGCCGGCGATTTTTTGCTCGAATTGGAAGAGCGAGAAAAAGTCCGCAGCGGCATTAGCACATTAAAAGTCGGCTACAACCGGGTCCATGGCTACTATATCGAGATTTCACGGGGCCAGAGCGACAACGCCCCAGTGGACTACATTCGTCGACAGACCCTGAAAAATGCCGAACGCTTTATCACTCCAGAATTAAAAGAATTTGAAGACAAAGCCTTAAGTGCCAAAAGCCGCTCACTGGCACGGGAAAAATATCTCTACGAACAATTGCTTGAACAACTCAATGAGAGTCTGGCAGCACTGCAGAACTGCGCCGCCGCCATCTCTGAAATTGATGTGCTGACCACCCTCGCCGAACGAGCACACAGTCTTAACTTTTGTCAGCCCAACCTAACTCTTGAGCCGGGTATCTCCATTCAAGGCGGCAGACATCCAGTCGTGGAAAAAGTCTCCAACGACCCCTTTGTAGCCAATGACTTAGAGATGCACAACGAGCGCAAAATGCTAGTGATTACCGGCCCCAATATGGGCGGTAAATCCACCTATATGCGCCAGGCCGCACTGATCGTTCTGCTCGCCCAAATTGGCAGCTTTGTCCCAGCCGCCGGCGCGACCATAGGCTTAGTAGACCGTATCTTTACCCGCATCGGCTCCTCCGATGATCTCGCCGGTGGCCGCTCCACCTTTATGGTCGAGATGACCGAAACCGCCAATATTTTGCACAACGCCAGCGACCGCAGCCTAGTGCTAATGGACGAGGTAGGCAGAGGTACAAGTACCTTCGACGGACTCTCCCTGGCCTGGGCCTGCGCCTATCATCTAGCGGAAAAAGTCCGCGCCTTTACGCTTTTCGCGACCCATTATTTTGAGCTCACCTCACTGCCAGAAAAGGTTTCGGGTGCCTGCAATATTCATCTCGGCGCCACCGAATACAACGAAAATATCGTCTTCCTGCACAGCATCGAAGAGGGCCCAGCGAATAAAAGCTACGGCATCCAAGTTGCCAAACTCGCCGGCCTGCCGGAAGAAGTGATCAGCCTCGCACGTCAGGAATTAGCTTTACTGGAAGCCGGCAGTCACGCAGTGATAACCCCTGCCGCAGCGGAAAAAGCACAGCCAGCTAGACCCTCACAGCCGAGCCAGAGCGAGCTGTTTTTGCCCTCGATTAACCCAGAGCTGCAAAAGCGCCTCGAACAACTCAAGCCCGACGACCTCTCACCGCGAGACGCACTAGAGCTGCTCTACGAACTAAAAAAACTACTCTAATCCAAAAAGGTATAAGTTGACGGCAAAAAAGCGCCAGCTGCCATTCACAGGGCTGAAGTAGCTGTTATAATGCCGCCCGAAACGGCCCACCAATATTTTTACGAGAGCGAGACCATGACCTTTATCGTCGGCGACAACTGCATCAAGTGCAAACACACAGACTGTGTAGAGGTTTGTCCTGTAGACTGTTTTTACGAAGGCCCCAACTTCCTGGTAATCCACCCAGACGAGTGCATCGACTGCGCCCTCTGCGAGCCGGAGTGTCCCGTAGGCGCCATCTTTGCAGAAGACGAAATACCAGAAGGACAGGAAATATTCCTCGAGCTCAACGCTGAACTCGCTGAAGTCTGGCCCAATATTACCGAACAGAAAGACGCCCCCGCCGATGCAGCAGAGTGGGATGGTGTAGAGAACAAGCTCCAATATTTAGAACGCTAACTGCTGCTGTAAGTAGCAACTAGCTGGAAGATAGAAAGCAATTTAAAAGTAATAAAAGAAAAGTAGTTCGCGTAATTACGCACCCGTAGCTCAGCTGGATAGAGTAGGTGGCTTCGAACCACT
>JAFMBU010000225.1 GCA_017858295.1 Porticoccaceae bacterium
ATGGAATCTATATGCTCAGCCATTCTGTGGGACTGCCATTGGTGGGCGGAGAGCAGGCGGCGGCCAGTGCCTTTTGGCAGCCATGGCAGCGCGGTGATGCCGATATATGGAATCACTGGTTGGCAGAGATTGCGGCTTTTCGACAACAGTTAGCGGTGCTGTTAAATACACAGATGGCCAATATCTGTCCCCAGACCAGCCTCTCCAGCGCAGTATCAAAGATTGTTTATTCATTGCCAGCAGATCCTGAAAAGCCGGTTATTTTATTGAGCGAAGAAGACTTTCCGTCGATCGCCTTCGCCCTACAAAAAACCGCCAGTCTGGGTTATCAGCTACGGTTTATTGCCGCAGATACAGACACTTCAGATCTCACTCACTGGGATCAGCAGATGACGGCCGATGTGGGCATGGTTTTGATAACCCATGTGCAATCTAATAATGGTCGTCAGTTACCGGTGCAACAGATCACTGAGCTGGCGCGACAGAAAGGTATTTTATCCCTGGTGGATGTGGCCCAGTCGGCGGGCATTATCCCCATCGATGTGCAGCAGTGGCAGGCGGATTTTGTCGTTGGTTCCTCAGTTAAGTGGATTGGCGGCGGTCCTGGGGCGGCGTTTCTCTGGGTTGATCCAGAGATTATCGACCAGTGTCAGCCGGATAATGTGGGTTGGTTTTCCCATGAAAATCCCTTTGAATTTGATATTCACCATTTTCGTTATGCCGCCGATGCCCTGCGCTTTTGGGGTGGCACACCCTCGGTCTATGCCTATGCCGTGGCGGCCAATAGTCTGGCGCATATTAATGCCGAGGGTGTGGATAAGATTCGCGACAATAATCTTGTGCTCAGTGAGATGATTATTCAGGCGGTGCCAGATTCGGTATTGATCTCGCCGCGTTTAGAAGCCCAGCGGGGCGGCACGTTAGTGCTCAATTTTGGGCTCTTACAAGAGCAGGTAGTGGGGCGTTTAAAGGCGTCTCATGTACAGTTTGATAGGCGAGCCAAAGGTATTCGACTATCGCCCCACAGCTGTAATACCCCTGTCCAAATCGAACGCGTAATAAGCTGTTTTTAATTCACATTTTGCACTACGAAATGGGTGAAAATAGGGTAATCTTGACCCCTAAACTCTCATACATAAGAAGAGCAGATCCCATGAGTCCGAACCCTTCTAAGCGGGCGTCGTTAAACCGCCGACAACTTCTCAAAGGAATAAGTGCCAGTCTTGGGCTCCTAGCCCTCCGTGGCTTTTCAGTGCAGGCCGCAGCGCCAGCGTATTTTACTCATGGTGTTGCCAGTGGCGACCCGCTGGCTGATCGGGTAATTCTTTGGACCCGTCTGATTCCCGGCAGCGGTGAGCACAGCACCATTAATTGTCAGTGGCAGGTGGCTAGTGATCGCGCCTTTAAGCAGGTTGTGAGCACAGGTACGGCTTCAACTAATTCTGAGCGGGACTATACCGTCAAAATCGATGCCGCCGGACTCAGCCCCAACAGCTCATATTTTTATCGCTTTTTAACCGACGACCAGCTGGCCAGTCCCATAGGTAGGACTCGCACCTTACCTGTGGGGGATATAGACCAGATCCGCCTGGGTATTACCTCATGCTCCAACTATCCCCAGGGCTATTTTAATGTCTACCGTCATATGGCTGAGACCGATATAGATCTGGTGCTGCACCTAGGTGACTATATTTATGAATATGCCGAAGGGGTCTATTCCAACGAAGTGGCCACGGATAAGCTCGGCCGCAAGGTTGAACCCAGCAATGAAATTCTAAGCCTTGAAGACTATCGCATGCGCTATGGTCTCTACCGCAGCGACGACGATTTACAGCTGGTTCATGCTCGCCATCCCTTTGTCTGTGTCTGGGACGACCATGAGCTGGCCAATGACTCTTGGAAAGAAGGTGCTGAAAACCACAGTGCCGATGAGGGGGATTTCCAGGCGCGTATGCGCAGTGCCCGTCAGGCTTACCACGAGTGGATGCCGATTCGCACCAGCGCCTTGGGAGATCAGAGTGCTATTTTCCGCAGTTTTAAGCTGGGTAATTTAGCCGATTTAATTATGCTCGATACACGCCTTCATGGTCGCGATCAGCCCTTGGATTACGCCAAAGACTTGCCCATGCACTCAGCCTTATTTCAGCTGTCAGCCTCGGGGGAGGGCAGCTTGATCAGTGAGGAGACGTCTGCTCAGGTAATTGAGAGTCTGCCTGCGGAGCAGCTTGTACGCATTACTATGCCCTTTGATTTCACCTCGGGAACGCCAACTCCGGTGAATGATTATGCAACCATTAAAGACCTTAGCGCCGAGACTTTGCCCGAGGGTTGGTATTACCTGCCGGACAGTCAGAGTTTTAAGCAGCAGGCTCTAGTCGAGTCCGATAGAACCATTCTCGGTGCCGATCAAGAGCAGTGGCTCAACAGTGAATTACAGGCCAGTACAGAGCGCGGCGCCACCTGGCAGGTTATTGGCCAGCAGGTCTTAATGGGCAAATTAAAGCTTCCGGTGTTGACCAACGAACAGCTTAAGATCGACCAGGCCGAACCCTATATTCGTGACATTCTGGAGATGATGCAGGTGCTGGCGCCAGATCAATTGCCGTTTAATCTCGATGCCTGGGATGGCTATGCCGCGTGCCGTGATCGTGTGTTTAGCAGTTTTGCCGAGCATGGTACTAATCCCGTGGTATTAGGTGGTGATACTCACAACGCCTGGGCGTTTAATCTTGCGGACAGCAATGGTCAGGCGGTGGCGGTTGAAATTGGCACGCCGGCAGTCAATAGCCCGGGGCTGGAAACCTATCTGCCCACAGATCCCGCGGTACTGGCCCAAGCAATGCAAGACGCCAGTGCTGAGTTGTTTGCCGTGGACACAGCCCGGCGTGGTTGGTCTGAGGTCACATTGACCCCAGAGGCCATGACCAATCAGTGGCATTTTGTCAGCACAGTGCTGGATAAGAATTTCACCGTTGAGCAGGGAGCAGTGCAGTACTGTAAAGCCGGTAATAAGCGCTTTTCATAAGCGCCTTTAACCTCTTTAGCTCCTTTTGGTGGGGAAAAACCGCTACAATCGCGCCATGGCATTTGACCCCCCAACATTTCTCAAATCATTGAC
>JAFMBU010000226.1 GCA_017858295.1 Porticoccaceae bacterium
TGGGTGCGGTCAAAGCCATGCAGGCCCTTTGCGATCGGTCCCATGGGTTGATTATTTTCAGCGTTCGCGCAACTCGCTTGCGCTCAAACAGGGCGCTCTCTCAACCTGAAAAGAATCAACCCATAAGCGGGCCCTGATTGATCGCAAAGGGCCTACATGGCTTTTCTGAGAGACTGAGTGGGCTGATGGAGATCCTTCGGCTGCGCTCAGGATGACAGGGTTGTGGTTGAACTGGTTCCGGTGAGGTTTTTTACTTCGACTAGCAGTGCATCAGTCCCAACAGTCCCAACAGTCCCAACAGTCCCAACAGTCCCAACAGTCCCGCCCCCCCCCATGTCATCCCGAGCGCAGCCGAGGGATCTCCGGCAGTTGGCAGAGAGCTTTTTGGATTAGCCATATTTTGCAAAGATGGCTCGAGGTTAGGCCGAAAAAAGACCGAAGCAACAGCCTTTTCGAAGCCTAATCTGAATCTCTAGTGAACCTTGTTAGATTGGCTGAATAACCCCGTATGAACAACTCTAAGACCAAACCAACTCTAAATAAACTGCGTATACAGGCTAAACAGAAAGCCTGTTTGAACGGTTGGGTTCTAAGCTAATTGCAAACCGCTCTAAATAACTTTACTTAGTGACTCACTTTTTGATTGTCCACGCACAGATTCGCAGCTAAACTGCCGTGCTTTTTTAAATTTTTGAGATATTGATATCCATGTCAAACCCGAACTTCGCCGAAGAATTTGCACCGCTGCAGGGCCGTCTTGAGCCTAAGTGGTGGACTGGTACGCCGGCAATTTCCCCTGACCTTTTTGTTATCGACGGCAATGAATTTCGCGTCAATGGTCAGCCTCTGGTTGCCAGCCCTGAACTTGCCGAGCGTATGCAAAGCACTTTCGACAAGGTTGGTTTGGTTCATGTTATCAATAGCGGTTTAGATGATTTGCAATCTATGCGTTTGGTTGCAACCCAGGTGCTCAAAAATGAGCGCAAATACGAGGGTGGTGCCAACCCCCGCAAGATTATTGAAAAGAATGTCTATGAAGTGGGTGCGCCACTGGCAGCCTCACTGCACTACCATCACGAGATGGCCTATATCGGCTCTAGCACTAAGATGGTCAGCTTTATGGCGCATAAGATGCCTAAGGTTGGTGGAGCTACGTTTGTCTCGGACAATTGCCAGGCCACTGATGCATTGATGGCTACAGCCTTTGGTCAGAAGCTTAAAAAACTAGGTCTGTGCTACCACCGGGATCTCACTGATCGCGATGCCTTTGAGGGTCGCCTTGATATAGGTGTCTACAATCACTGGCAGCAGTCGATGTTGACCGATGATCAGGATGAAGCTATTGCCGAAGCGCGCCGTCGAGGCCTTGAGGCCGAGTGGGGGCCCGACCGCAAGTTAATGACTCGCTACTATATTTCGGCGTTTGAATATTTCCCTCACCTTGATCGCAACCTCTTGTATAGCAGCTTGGCTGATGATGATGCCTGGTTTGATAGCTGGCCTCTGGTGCAGCACTTGCCGCCAGAAGAGCGCCCATTAAAGTTGACCTTTGGTGATGGCACTGAGATGACGACTGAAGAGAAGCAGCTTTTTCTCGATATCTACGATGACTTCGGTATTCCGATTAATTGGAAGGTCGGTGATATAGCCCTAATCTGTAATTATCGCTTTGCTCACGGCCGTCCTGCGGTGCACCTGGAAGAGGGTGAGCAACGTGAATTGGGTGTACTGATCGGCGAGTCCTTCGATCGCGTGCAGGTCCTTGAGGATAAGTGGTAGCTGGCGAGCGTTGTCGGTTATGATACTGCTAATGTATAACCTGACAGCAAAGTCTCAATGAATAATCTAATTGCTTCTCTGGTCGAGCTTCTCGACTCGTCCACTGTTCTGACCGGCGCCGATATCAGTGAGAAATATCACGCCGATTGGAGTGGTGCAGATCCCTGTCAGCCGTTGGCTTTACTCAAGCCAAAAACCACCCAACAACTCTCCGAGATTATGGCACTCTGCCATGAGCACAATCAGCCTGTGGTTATTCAGGGTGGGCTGACTGGTCTAGCCGGCGGAGCAACGCCCCAGTCCGGCGAGATCGCAATTTCCCTCGAACGTATGAATGGCATTGAAGAGCTTAATGCCACCGCCATGACGGTTACCGCGCTGGCAGGCACGCCGCTGCAGGTACTGCAGGATATGGCTGACGACAATGATTTGTTTTTACCCTTGGATTTGGGCGCCCGGGGCAGCTGTAATATAGGCGGTAATGTGGCGACCAATGCTGGCGGCACTGAAGTGATTCGCTACGGCATGACTCGTTCAATGGTGCTGGGTCTGGAGGCTGTATTGGCCGATGGCACAGTGATCAATGGGATGAATAAAATGGTTAAAAACAATTCCGGTTATGATCTCAAACATCTGTTTATAGGTTCAGAGGGTACTCTGGGTATTGTGACTCGAGTGGTGTTGCAGTTGCAGCCAAAGTCGCGCAGCTCTCATACCGCGCTCTGCGCTTTAAACAGTTATCAGTCGGTGACAAAATTATTGGTCGAGCTCAAGCGCAGTCTTGGCTCTGGGCTCACTGGCTTTGAGCTGATGTGGGACAGTTACTACAGCAAAGTCCTTGAAGTGCTGCCCAATTTGGCCAGTCCCTTTCAAGAAAAGCATGCCTATTATCTGTTGCTTGAGTACAAAGATAACAACCAAGCCCTAGGTGCAGAGCGTTTTGAGTCGGCATTGTTTGAGCAACTTGAATCTGGCTTGATCGACGATGCCTTGATTGCTCAGTCCCATCAGGATGCGGATAAATTCTGGCAGATACGCGATGGTATTGGCGAGCTTTTTCAGGTCTTGGGTCCAGTATCCAATCAAGATGTGAGTTTACCGCTTGAGCAGATTGGCCCCTTTGCCGATGACTTGGACCAGCGTTTAAAGGCTAAATATGACAATATTGGTGTGCTGTTATTCGGTCATATTGGCGACAATAATTTGCATGTCTGTGCCTATACTGGGCGCGATGAAGACAAGTCTAGAATCAACGAAGATATTATGTTGATGATTGGCGAGTACGCCGGTGCGATCACTGCTGAACACGGTGTTGGGGTTTTAAAGCGCGACTTTTT
>JAFMBU010000227.1 GCA_017858295.1 Porticoccaceae bacterium
ATGCCGAGCGCGTTATTGGCATAGACCCCTCAGCAAAATTTGTCTTTCAGTTTTATGCCATCAAACGCTTTGCTGGCAACCATTTGCCCGTAGATGTTTTACCGCTGGGCATTGAACATATGCCAGAAAAAATGGCTGCCTTCGATACGGTTTTTTCCATGGGCATTCTCTATCACCGTCGCTCCCCTATGGACCACTTGCGCGAACTCCGGCAGCTATTAAAGCCCGGCGGTCAATTGGTTCTCGAAACCTTGGTGATCGAGGGGGCAGAAGATCAGCTATTAGTGCCTCAGGATCGCTACGCAAAAATGCCCAATGTTTGGTTTATCCCCTCACCGGATATGCTGATTAGCTGGATGAGCAAGAATGGCCTGAAGAATCCCCGCATGGTGGATATCAGCACCACTAGCATTGACGAGCAGCGCTCCACCGAGTGGATGAAATTTGAATCACTGGCGGATTTTTTAGATCCCAATGATCCGAGTAAAACGGTTGAAGGTCATCCAGCGCCAGTGCGAGCTGTGTTTGTTGCTGAGGCACCCTACTGATTTGGTGCTACATTTACTGCAGGCTCCCAACCTATCCGCTCCTTAACTACCTCCGCAAGGAAAGTCACACCAAAAAGGAATCATCATGAATAAACTTGTTTTCAGTCTCGGTATTGCAGCGCTGGTGCTTCTCAGTGCCTGCAGCAACAACCCCACCAAAACCGCCGCCGAAAAGCGCCAGATAATTATCGATATGCGCAATCAGGTGCTCCAGGATTTGTATAAAATTAAACCCGACGTCAAGGCCCAGATCGGCAGCGCCGCGGGCTATGCGGTTTTTAGCAACGCCAATATCAACCTTATCTTTGCCAGTGTGGGCGCAGGCCACGGCGTAGTGCGCGACAATAAAAGTGGTGAAAACACCTTTATGAAAATGGGTGAGGCCGGCCTTGGCTTGGGTATAGGCGTAAAAGATTTCCGTGCCGTATTTGTCTTCCACAGCCGCGACGCACTAAACCAATTTGTCGAAGATGGCTGGGCCTTTGGGGTCAATGCCGACGCCGCAGCCAAAGCCAGTGAAAAAGGGGCAGCAGTAGGCGGCGAAGCAACCTTTGATAATATCACCGTGTATCAACTCACCGAATCTGGGCTAGCCCTTCAGGCTACTGTAAAAGGCACTAAGTTCTGGCAGGATAGCGAGCTTAATTAATCGGCCAAAAGGCTCACCATGATTACCACCTCTATTGCCAAACGCTACTGCGGGCCGCCGCAGTCGGGAAATGGCGGCTACAGCTGCGGTCTGCTCGGCAAGCAGATTGAAGGCCCGAGTAAGGTTCGCTTGCACGTGCCGCCGCCACTGGACAGCGATTTAACCATCGAAAAGAACGCCGATAGCTGGGCATTAAAGCAGGGTGAGCAACTTATAGGCACTGCCATAGCAGCGCAGCTGGATATGCTGCCGCCGCAACCGCCGAGTCTTGAGCAGGCTCGAGCAGCGAGAAAAAATTATCGAGGTTTTGGCGAGCACAGTTTCCCCCACTGCTTTGTCTGCGGCACCGGTCGCGAGCAAGGCGATGGCTTAAGATTATTTACCGGCAATATTAGCGGTGAAGACATGGTTGCCTGCGACTGGGAACCCACAGCGGATTTGCTGGATAGCAATGGTCAGGTAAAAGTGGAATTTATCTGGTCAGCTCTGGATTGCCCCAGCTACTTTGCGCTGAATATACCAGTAGACCCCGATGCCATTTGCCTCCTCGGAGAGATGACCGTCAGCATCGACAAGCCTGTGCCCGGCGATCAACCCTTAATAGTCTATGCCTGGAAACGTTCCATAGAGGGCCGCAAACATTATTCCGCAGCAGCCCTCTGCACCGCTCAAGGCGAGGTGCTGGCCCGAGCCGAGCAGCTGTGGATCAGACTTAACAAGTCCCCCTATTAAGCCCTTTTCTACGCCCTTCTGGTTAAACGTTTAAGGCCTCATCCGCAGGCAGATAGCTGTAACCCAAGGCATCTGCCACTGCTTTATAGGTGACATGGCCTTTGTGTACATTCAGGCCATTCTGTAAATGCTTATCCCGAAACAGCGCATTGACCGGGTCATCCGCCAATGCCAGGGCATAGGGTAAGGTGGCATTATTCAGCGCCATAGTCGCCGTCCGCGCCACACCGCCGGGCATATTGGCCACACAGTAATGCACCACATCATCGACAACATAGGTCGGCTGCTGATGAGTTGTGGCACGAGATGTCTCAAAACAACCACCCTGATCAATCGCCACATCCACCACCACCGCACCCTTTTTCATGCGCGCGATAATATCGCGACTCAATAACTTTGGCGCCGCCGCACCGGGAATCAAGACCGCGCCAATCACCAGATCCGCCTCAAGGGCATACTCTTCAATCGTCGCCATAGTGGAGTAGACACAGTGAGCGCGACCCTCATACTTGGCATCCAACTCCCGCAACCGCGCAATAGAGCGGTCGAGAATGGTCACATCAGCCCCCATACCCACCGCAATGGCCGCCGCATTATCACCCACCACACCGCCGCCAATAACCAACACCTTCGCCGGCGCCACACCGGGAACGCCACCCAGCAATACACCACGACCGCCCTGAGCCTTCTCCAAATGGTAAGCCCCCGCCTGCACCGACATGCGCCCAGCCACTTCAGACATAGGGGCTAATAAGGGCAAACCACCATGATTATCAGTCACTGTTTCATAGGCAATGCAGGTAGCCCCAGATTCGACCAGCAACTTGGTCTGCTGAGGATCTGGCGCCAGATGCAGGTAAGTGTAGAGAATCTGGCCATCGCGCAACATTGCGCACTCCGCCGGCTGTGGCTCCTTCACCTTAACAATCATATCCGCGGCCGCAAAAACCTCCGCCGCACTGGCGACCATCTCAGCCCCCGCCGCAAGGTATTCATCATCGCTGAAATCGATCCCCACACCGGCACCCATCTCAACCATGACTCGGTGACCGCGAGCCACCAGCTCAACCACAGACGACGGCGTCAGACCGACACGGTACTCGTGGTTTTTAATTTCCTTCGGAA
>JAFMBU010000228.1 GCA_017858295.1 Porticoccaceae bacterium
GACCCTGAGCGCTGGATTAATCAGGCACGCAGAGTGGATCGAGCTGTGCTTGAACAGCTGCAGAGGTTTGTTGCATATCTTGCCAAGGATTCTCAAGCTCAAAGATAATATCCTGAGCAAATCCAGGAATATGCACACCTTTGGCGCTGATAGTGACGCCAGCCTCGTCAATTAACGGCTCACCGAAGCGATAAATCACGTCCAGCTGACCGGCATCGGCACGAGTCGCATAGCTCGCTGCAGCAGTGCGAGTAATCTCCCGCTGAGCCAAATACTCATTAAATCGGTCGGCGTAACGCACTGCCAACATCTGTTCAACTTTCTCCGCTGACAACACTACAGCTGTGGCATTGTTGCCGCCAAAGCCTTTTGAATTAATAAACGCCACGTCCATTTTATTGGCGCTGACATCCATATCTTGCAGCGGGAAGCGCAGACGCTCCTGAGCTACATCCGGCGCCACTTCAGCAATGGTTTTTATCCCGGGAATCATCTGATACTTAAAGGTGCCCAGAGCGGAGATAAGCTGATCGCCACTGGCAGTAGAAAGGGAGTGACCAACATAGGATTTGGCCGCGGTTACTGGCCAGTCGTAGATATCAAAGGCCGTGGCAACCTGCTCGATAAGATGGGATTCAGTGGTGCGGTTAGCCGGAGTGCTGGAGCCGTGGGCGTGGACAAAGCTATGCTTTTTAACGCTATCTTCGCCAACAACATTAATCGCTGCAGCAACCGCTTTAGAGAAGGAGATATAGTTGCCCACTCCTGGCGCTGAAATAGACTTCTTAACACCGTCGGCATTGATAAATACTTCGGGAACGGCGCCGTGAATATCGGCACCCAGCTCAATAGCCAGAGCGTCATCCATCAGCACAATATACTGAGTCGCCTCCGACAGGGTAAAGCCACAATTAGCACCAAAGGGACGGCTCGCTCGACGCCAATCCGGGGTATCCGTGCCATCCAACTTGCACAGATTTTCATCGCTGCCTAGGGCACTCATATTGGCAAAGCCCTCAGAGATCTCCGGGGTCACACCAGCTTCGGCATTGCCCAAAATGGCGACGCGGCGTCGGCCGCTGCGAATATCTCGAACTGCTGCTTGGAGCACATAGAGAAAGCTGGCGCAGGCACCGGTAATGGCCTCAGTGTGACCGACGCTGCCTAAGACATAGGCATTAATAAAGTCCGCCGGCATGGAGTTTAAACCCAAGGGAACTTGCTTGGCCGTAGTGCGGCTACCGCGCAGGCGAGCCTGCAATAGGCCCCCGAAGCCCTCTTCGGTCATCTGACTTAATGCACTTGAGGAGTAAACGCCCACTTCGTCTGGTGCTACTGATTCTGCTATCTTGTCCCATGGAATACCAATGGAATGGACGGCGTCGCTGGCACCGACCAGGGCCATCTGTAAACTGCGCGGATGAAAGCGACTGTTGTAGTGATCTGAGGGGTTAAAACCGCTGGGTAATTGCCCGGCAGCCTTGGCCACAAGCTCATAGGGGGACTCAACCAGATACTGACTCGAACCGGTTGCAGTCACTTCAACATTGCCATCCTCTAGATCGCGGATCTGCCAGCTCTGAGGCGGCATCTTGGGAAGATCACGCTTGAGCATGGTGAACTGAACAGTTTGACTGTCGTCATCGGTGAGAGAGATTTTTTTATGGCCTGAAACATTGCTCGGATCAAATAGCTCAATCTTGCGGATCAATGTGCCATCCAGCACTTGCTGACGAAACCGACTATCCACATCAAGTGCGGTCAACAGCGCGCCATCTTGGTCACGGTAGTCTGCCCCCTCTTTAGTCACTTGGGCCATTAAACAGGCAAGGCCAACGATCGTACTAACCTGCTCTTCAGCTGGCAGGGATTCCAGAATCATGCGGCGAAAAGCCTGATGAGAGGAGCTGCGGCCAGCAGCACTGTAGCCACCGAATCCGACAATAACCGGAAGAGAGTTAGACATAGGACCGTCCTTGAAGTGAAGCAGTTAAGAGAAGCTATCAAAAAGGTAAGTGTAGGCAGAGCTTCCGGACTGTGCTTTTGCTAATCGGCCAAAATATGCAACAAGTGCGCCACCGCATGCTATATTGTCGCCACTATGGCCTTTAACCTAACACTTTTACTCTGTGACAATATGCTTGTCTCCAGCACTACGTTGGCGGCAGAGATTTTTCAATTTGCTGAAGCTATGGCACGGGCCCAGGCCAGCAGAACTCCCCACACTAAACTCAATGTCCGCTGGGTCAGTATCGATGGCAAGCCAGTGCAGACATCGGCGGGTTTTCAGCTAACACCCACCCACTCTATAGGGCATAGCTTTGCCAGTGACCTTATTCATATTCCGGCGCTGTGGCGCAATCCGCGTCCGGCGGTAATGAAGAATCTGGCGTATATTCCCTGGCTGCAAGAACAGCACCAGCGCAATAGTAGCTTTACTGCAGTGGGCACCGGGGTCTGCTTTTTGGCCGAGGCCGGGCTGCTCGACGATAAGCCAGCAACCACTCACTGGCACTATTTTGACCAGTTGCAGCGCAGTTACCCAAAGGTAAAGCTGGCGCGGCAACACTTCACCACTCAGTCGGGCAATATTTATTGTGCGGCTAGTATCAATGCTATGGCAGAGCTAATCATGCACCAAGTGGAGCGGATCTTTGGTCGCGTGATTGCGCGTCAAGCGCAGCGTAATTTTTTCCATGAGATTCGCAATTTAACCGAGCCTCTAAGTTTGGGCGACCAGCATAAGACCCACAGCGATGAGGCCATTGTCCAGGCGCAGATGTGGATTCAGGATAATCTCAGCAAGCAATTGACCGTGCCTGAATTAGCAGCGCAATTTGGCATGAGCACCAGAACCTTTAATCGGCGCTTTGTCGCAGCGGTGGCAATGACCCCGGGAGATTATCTGACGGATGTGCGTATGACTTTTGCCTGCGATCTATTAAAGAACACGGATTTGACGATTTTGGGGATTGCGGGTTACAGCGGCTACAACGATGCCAGTTGGTTTTCGTCGCGCTTTAAACACTGGTCTGGCA
>JAFMBU010000229.1 GCA_017858295.1 Porticoccaceae bacterium
AGGTTTTTACCTAACCACTGCTCAGAGAATGCTTCAATCTCGGCTTTAGAGCTAACCAGCTTAACGCCGCCCGCTTTACCGCGACCACCAGCGTGGACCTGGGCCTTAACTACCCACTTATCACCACCAATGACGTCCGCAGCAGCTACAGCTTCAGCTACGGTTTCTGCTGCAATGCCTTGCGACACTGGCAATCCATATTCGGCAAACAGCTGCTTACCCTGATATTCATGCAGGTTCATACTTTGGTTCCCGTTAATTTTTTCAATGAATAAAACAACGGAGCTCTTAGTTACTGGATATCAACTAGTAACTAGCAACTCCGTTTAGTGATTACTGCGTTTTAACGGCGTTTGCGATTCGGCATATGAATAGCCGCGCCATTGACTGCCAGAGCTGCTTCATGCACAGCCTCTGATAGGGTTGGATGACTAAATACAGTCATACCAAGATCTTCTGCACTGGAACCGAATTCCATGGCAATTGCCACTTGTTGTACCAGATCCGCAGCACTTGGCCCAACGATATGGCAACCGAGAATACGATCAGTGTCGGCGTGAGCAATAATCTTCACCATGCCATCTGCATCGTTAGCCGCAACTGCACGACCCACGGCAGCAAAGGGAAAACTACCCACATTGTAGGGCTCACCAGCGGCCTTAACCTGCTCTTCGGTCTGTCCCACTGAGGCCACTTCCGGGTGAGTGTAGATAACGTTTGGCACTATGTCATAGTTCATTTGCGCTTTATGGCCAGCAATGACCTCGGCAACCATGACACCCTCTTCTGAGCCTTTGTGCGCGAGCATCGGGCCACGCACTAGATCACCAATGGCGTAAACGCCAGGAACGTTGGTAGCACACTGCTCATTGACAAAGATTGAACCGCGCTCATCCAGCTGTACACCACTTTCCGCAGCCAGAAGGCCTTCAGTAAAGGGACGGCGACCGACACAGACAATTAGCTTGTCAAATATTTCACTTTTCTCAGAACCATCGGACATAACGTAAGTGACATGCACTTCTCTGCCCTTAATTTCAGTGCCAGTAACACGGGCGCCAAGACGAATATCCAGACCCTGCTTTTTAAAGATTTTCTTCGACTCTTTGGCGATACCTTTATCCATAATCGCCAGGAAGTCTTCCATAGCTTCAAGCAGCACCACATCGGAACCGAGACGATTCCAAACTGAACCCAACTCGAGGCCGATAACGCCGGCGCCAATGACGCCGAGGCGCTTGGGCACTTCGCCAATTTCTAGAGCACCAGTGGAGTCGACAATTAAATCGCCATCGACCGGTGCAACAGGAATCGCGATAGGCAGTGAGCCTGAGGCGAGGATTACGTTGTCCGCTTCGAGAACTGAGACATTGCCGTCGTTATCAGTGAGCTCAACCTTCTTACCGTTAAGTAATTTTCCGGTACCGTATAAACCGGTAACACCGTTGGCTTTAAACAGACCGACTATGCCGCCAGTAAACTGCTTAATAATTTTGTTTTTGCGCTCGAGCATCGCTGCTATATCAATTTTTACACCAGAAGTGCTGATACCGTGAATGCCGAGCTCTTCTTTGGCTTCGTGATATTTAAACGAGCTATCGAGTAATGTCTTGGAGGGGATGCAGCCAACGTTGAGGCAAGTACCACCATTGACGCCCTTACCCTCGGCATCTTTCCATTTCTCAATACAGGCGGTTTTAAGGCCCAACTGAGCGGCGCGAATGGCTGATACATAGCCTGCAGGGCCACTACCAATTACGATTACATCATATTTTTCTGACATGGTATTTCCTATAGATATCAAATACGTATGGATTATATTTCAAGTAGTATCTTAGCTGGATCTTCGAGCAATTCTTTCATGGTAACCAAGAACTGTACTGCACCTTTACCGTCAATTAAGCGGTGGTCATAGGACATGGCCAGGTACATCATGGGTCGAATGACGACTTCACCGTTGACTGCCACTGGGCGCTCCTGAATCTTGTGCATACCCAATATCGCAGACTGTGGTGGATTAATAATCGGCGTTGAGATCAGTGACCCGTAGACACCACCGTTAGTGATGGTGAAGGTTCCGCCAGTCATCTCATCGATGGTCAATTTGCCGTCGCGAGCCTTCATAGCGTAGTCATAAATACCATTTTCAATATTGGCAATGCTCATATTCTCGGCGTTGCGCAATACTGGAACAACCAGACCGCGATCAGTGGAAACCGCTACACCCACATCCTGGTAACCGTGATAGACAATATCGCTGCCGTCGATTGAGGCATTTACCGACGGGAAGCGTTTCAGCGCTTCAACCGCAGCTTTGACGAAGAAACCCATAAAGCCCAGACGCGTGCCGTTGTGTATCTTGGTGAACTCTTCTTTGTATTGCTTGCGCAGATCCATCAGCGCAGTCATATCTACTTCGTTAAAAGTCGTTAATGATGCGGTGGTCTGTGTCACTTCGAGCAGTCGCTCGGCAATCCGTGAACGCATACGGGTCATAGGTACGCGACGCTCTACACGATCACCCACTTCCAACACTTGCTCGGCTACCGCTGCAGGGGCCGTAACTACTGGAGCCGTTGTCGGCGCCTTGTAGTTGACTACGTCTTCCTTAGTGATGCGACCGCCCTTACCTGTGCCAACAATCTGAGCCACATCTATATTGCGCTCTTCAGCAAGCTTGCGCGCGGCTGGATTAATTAATCCACCGGATGCAGTGGCCTCTGGCGCTTCGGCAACCGCTTCCGCAGCTGCAGCAGCAGTTGGAGCCGACGCTTCCGCACCCTCTTCAATGCGCGCAATCACCTCATTGCTAAGAACTATGTCGCCCTCAGCTTTGAAAATCTCTGCCAACACGCCGGCGGCTGGAGCTACAACTTCCAAGACTACCTTGTCGGTCTCAATATCCACCAACAGCTCATCGCGCTTAACCGTTTCACCAACCTGCTTATGCCAAGTTGCCAGGGAACCTTCTTGAACAGATTCTGGGAATGTTGGTGCCTTAATTTCAGTGGCCATCTACTTTTTT
>JAFMBU010000020.1 GCA_017858295.1 Porticoccaceae bacterium
AGGTGGGAGAATTGACCTTTTTTAATATCTTCCATCATGCCAAAGAAGGCTTTGCCTGTATAAACCGGGTCAAGCAAAATTCCCTCGAGGGCGGCAACCTGCTTAATGCAATCAAACACCTCGTCTCCAGCAACGCCATAAGCCGGACCAATATACTGATCCGAGGTGTCAGCAATCAGACCAGAAATATCGGTCTGCGGGCTGTACTGACTCTGCCACTGCTCCAGGTCACTGCGCACTTTGCGGCTGAAATACTCAGCGTTATCGCACACCGCATAGGCTTTCACCTGAGTATTGATCTGATGCAGGTGGCAACCGAGCATTAGACCGGCCTGAGTGCCCGCTGACCCTGTGGCATGCACTATCGCCTGTGGAACTATGTTATTGCGCTTAAAGTCCTCAGACAGCTCCTCAGCGGCGGCTATATAGCCCCACATACCAGTGCCATTGCTGCCACCAGTAGGAATTGAATAGGCCTTACGCCCTAGATCAGCGTAGTGCTTTTGCCACTGGGCAAAGAGTTTGTTCAGGCCACGGTATTCGTCGACACTGTAGTGACTGATCTTGGCGCCGGCCAAATGGTCGAGCAACAGATTACCCACAGGCTTCGGCTCAATATCTGCGCGCAATAAGAGATGAACTTTGAGGCCCAGTTGAGCCCCGAGAAGTGCCACCGAGCGACAGTGATTGGACTGCACGCCGCCAGAGGTGATCAAGGTATCGCAGCCGTTGGCCAGGGCTTCAGCAAGAAGAAATTCCAGCTTGCGGATTTTATTACCAGAGGTTGCGGCACCAGTGAGATCGTCGCGCTTAATCCAGATGCGTGGTCCGCCAAGCTGCTCAGACAGTCGCTCTAAGGGATAGAACGGCGTTGGTGTCTGGGCCAGATTGAGTCTCTCTGGATACTTTATCATCTAGTGGCTCTCGTCGAAGAATGTCTGTAAAAAGCGCGGTAAGCGACTTACAAAAAAGGCCGCGTGAGCGGCCTTTTTCGATTGCGACGCTAGATCGCCTTGATAGTGCCCTTTGGCAGCACCGCGTGCACTGCGGACTTTTGAAACTTAAGTTCAAGTTTGTCATTCACTTCAACCACTACATACTCACCTTCAAGCTTAACGATCTTGCCCAGTATGCCGCTGGTCATAGTCACTTCATCGCCCTTGGTCAGGCCGGTGATCAGATCTGTATGCTCTTTCTGACGCTTGCGCTGGGGACGGATAATAAACAGATACATAAAAATAAAGAGTCCACCAAACATAATCAGTGAGCCGGTAATACCTGGATCGCCTGATCCGGCGGCCGTCTGTGCCTGTGCACTGGAAATAAAAAACATAATAAGTCCTTAGGGTTAAAGTATTAAAGTTAGAGTATTAGCGCCGTGACAATTTTACGTCTCGGCAGTGACAGTTAAAAAGCCCTTGCGCCAGATCCAAGAGTTATAGATTCTCTTTGATCCAGGCCAATGCGTCATCGTGATGGGTCTTGGTTTTCACCTTTGCCATCACATGTTTAATCAGGCCATCTTTGCCAATCACGAAGCTGCTGCGCAGCACGCCCATATATTCGCGGCCCATAAATTTTTTCATATCCCAGGCGCCGTAGCTTTCCGTGACCTGATGATCTTCATCGGAGAGCAGAGTAAAGTTAAGCTCCTGTTTGTCCTCAAATTTCACCAGCCTATCAACTGAGTCTGGGCTGACTGCCATTACCACAGTGTCGAGCTCAGCGAATTGATCTTTGCTATCGCGTATTCCACAGGCCTGCACGGTGCAGCCGGGAGTCATAGCTTTGGGATAAAAATATAGCAGCACATTCTTAACACCGCGAAAATCCGCCAGACTAACTTTCTCACCACGCTGACTGAATAGCGAAAAATCTTTCGCCGCGGTTCCAACTTCAGAAAATGCCATTTTTCTCTCCCAATAAGAGGCTGTTTTTAAGGTCGCTTACTGTAGCAAACTTTTTGTCCCAGCAACCAGTAAAAGCGTCCCCGCGAGACTATTTAGCGTTAAAAGCAACTAAACTCGCAGCTGTAAAAAAGCCGCTTACTCAATGAAGAATAAACGGCTGTTGATTACTGCAGGGTCGCGGGCTATGGCAGCAAGTGCTGAACCGCATCGCGCTCTTCTGTTAGCTCTTGCTCAGTTGCAGCCATTTTGGCGCGGGAGAAATCATTGATTTCAACACCCTGAACAATCTCCCAGTCGCCATTTTTACAGACGCATGGAAAAGAGTAGATCAGGCCTTCGGTGATGCCGTAGCTACCATCACTGTAGACGCCCATGCTAACCCAGTCGCCGTCGGCAGTTCCCAGAGCCCAGCTGCGCATATGGGCGATAGCCGCATTGGCAGCTGAGGCGGCACTTGACGCGCCACGGGCTTTAATAATAGCTGCGCCGCGCTGCTGCACAACAGGGATGAAGTCATTTTCATACCAGCCCTGATCAACCATATCTATAGCCGCTTGACCATTAACTTTAGTCTGGTGGATATCCGGATACTGAGTGGCTGAGTGGTTGCCCCAGATAGTCATATGGGTCACATCATTGATCGTGGTACCAGTCTTAGCGGCGATTTGGCTCAGGGCACGGTTGTGATCGAGACGAGTCATAGCGGTAAATTGACGCGGGTTAATCGACGGTGCGTTGCGCTGGGCGATCAATGAATTGGTGTTGGCTGGGTTGCCGACAACTAACACTTTGATGGCTTTTGAAGCATTGGCATCAATCGCCTTGCCCTGGGCTGAGAAGATCGCTGCATTGGCTTCCAGAAGGTCTTTACGCTCCATGCCGGGACCGCGAGGACGGGCGCCAACCAAGAGTGCGTAATCAGTATCTTTAAAGGCTACGGCCGCATCATCAGTGCAAACCATATCGGTGAGCAGCGGGAAGGCGCAGTCTTCAAGTTCCATGGCCACACCTTTCAGTGCTTCCAGTGCTGGAGTGATCTCAAGCATCTGCAAAATAACAGGCTGATCTGTACCAAGCATTTCGCCAGCGGCGATACGGAATAATAGAGAGTAGCTGATTTGGCCTGCGGCCCCTGTAACTGTAACGCGAACGGGTGATTTCAAGATGGTTCTCCGGAGAAGTGAGTGCGCTTAATTGCGATGTACAGCAGTAGTAAGAGTCAGGGCCACAAACAAGAGACCCTATTTCGGGGCGCTATTATAAGGATGCACAGGGAAAATGCATCACTACCAGACTAATGGGGACCATTTTCACAAACAATAATCCCTACTCGGGTGATTTACTGGCAACAGCTGCGCGCTATAACTAAGCGCAGAGCTCTTGATAGGTTGCCAACATACGGGCATAGAGCTGATCTTTAAAGTCGCCAGCCGAGGTGTCCAGCTGCGCCACTATATCCACTAGGTGCTCGTTGTCCTCTTTCCCACCCCACTGCTTTTGGTAGCTGCCATCCTGATAGCCGTGATCCTGACGGAAGAAATTGAGCACATTCTTGCCTACGTAGCCCACATAGAGCTGTTCAAAATCCATCTCTATGCCCTGCATCAGCTTGGCAAAACGCACAGCGTCGAAGCCTTTGCTGGCCAGGGTGTATTGGGTAAAGTCTTCCAGGTCAACGCGGAAATCACCGGTTTCCTGCGGCGTCGCAAATGCTTGAGTAACCTGCTCGGCGATAGATTCTGGGGAGTCCCCCTTCAACAGCATAATGCTGAGACCAAAGTGCCATATATCCACCAGCTCAAGGGCGATCTGACCAATATCTGGGTTCTGCTTTTTCCACCACTTCCAGCCCCAATGGTCGAGCAACTCTGCACATTCTACCCAAATGGCGCGATACCACTCGAAGTTCTGCGTCTGCCACTGGGCATGCACCTTAGTATTCATATCGTTCTGCAGTTCAAGCATGGTTAATAGCTGTTGCTGTTTCATCTGTAGTTCCTAGTTCTAAGTTGCTGCTGTGGATTGCATTTTTTAAGCGCGAACAAAACTGTTGCTCTGCTTCTCTGTACCTATGGTTGTACTGGCTCCGTGACCAGTAATCACCACCGCATCATCATGCAGCGTGTAAAGTCGCTGGCTGATAGATTGTTTAATCTCATCAAAATTTCCCCCAGGCAGATCGGTGCGACCAATACTGCCCTGAAAGAGGGTGTCGCCAGCGATCAAGGTTTTATACTCATCAAACCAAAAGCTCACTGAGCCCGGTGTGTGCCCAGGGGTATGTATGGCAACAGCACCGCAGCAGTCAAAGGACTGATCATCGCTTATATAGTGGTCCGGTTCAGGCAGTGACACGGTGGGCACACCAAACATGGCGCACTGTTCCTCAACCATATCCCAGAGAAACTGGTCGCCCTTGTGCAGATAGATCGGCGCGCCAGTGGCATTTTTAATTTCACCTGCGGCCAAAATATGATCTAAATGCGCGTGGGTGTGGATAATCGCCACCACCTTGAGATTTAATTCTTTTAACAGAGCCAATATCTTGTCGGCATCACCGCCGGGATCAACCACCAGTGCTCTGCCGCTCAGTCGGTCGCCGATCACTGAGCAGTTGCACTGCAGCGGCCCCACTGGGAAGGTGCGAATAATAAAGTTCGACTGCTCTGCATTCGAGCTCTGAGCACTAGTGTTAGTCAATTCGGTCATAATAGTGATCTCTTATCTCTGGACAGGTATTTGAAAAAGACGGTTAAAGTTATCCGTGGTGGCCCTAGCCAATTGTTCAAGGCTGATACCGCGCAGATCAGCCATACACTGGGCCACTTCACGCACATACTGAGGTTCATTCTGTGAGCCGCGGTGAGGCACCGGCGCCAACCAGGGCGAGTCAGTTTCAACCAAGATGCGGTCCAGCGGGACTTTGACTGCAACATCGCGCAGATCTTTGGCATTGGCAAAGGTGACGATTCCGGAAAAGGAAATATAGAAACCCAGCTCCAGGGCCTGCTGCGCCATCTCCCACGTCTCGGTAAAGCAGTGCATCACACCGCCAGCTGGTGGAGTGTGTTTGCGCATTAGATCTATGGTCTCGTCCCGGGCATCGCGGGTGTGGATAATCACCGGCTTGGCAATTTCCTGACAGGCCTGAAGATGGTTGACAAAACTCTGGCGCTGCCAGTCGATGGTCTCACTGCTATAAAAGTTATCTAACCCAGTTTCCCCTATGGCAACCACGCGAGGTTGCTGAGCTAAGCTGACCAACTCTTCGACGCTGGGCACCGGCTGTGGGGTTTTCTGTAAGGGGTGAACGCCCACTGAAGAGTAGACATTATCAAATTGTGCAGTGAGATCAATCAGCGAGCGCGAAGTGGTCATGTCGACAGCGACACTAAGAAAGTGGGTGATGCCGCGAGCTTGTGCCGCATCTATTACGCCATTGAGGCCGCCCTCTCGATCGCTTAAATCCAAGTGATCCAGATGACAGTGAGAGTCTACCAGCATAGCGTAAAAGGTCTTTTTTAGGATTGATTACTACATGGTTAGTGTAGGCTTGTGGGAGTGTACCGTACCGGTAAGAGCCTGTTCAATATCAACCTTTAATTCTTCGTGCTCGGGGCTTAATTGAACGCCGACGCCCTCTTGTTTAAAGCTCGCAGAACCTTTGTGAGTAACCCAGACCACTTTGCCTGTCATCGGGATGGGCTCGGGGCGCAAATAGATACTTAGCAGAAAGAAAATATCATCACCCAACTCGTAACTTTTTTTTGTCGGGACAAATACACCGCCCCCTTGGACAAATGCCATGTAGTGTTCGTACAGTGCATCTTCGTTGCTTATCTCTACGGATAAAATACCGCCTTTGCCACCTTTAAACATCCTTATTACCTCTAATCCCTATGCTGTTTTGAGCTTAGCACGAAAAACTTGAAGCCACTGACAATGTGTTTTGCACAAGGCTGCCAAGGAGATCCCGCGGCCTCCCACACCGATACTTTTCTAAGGCCGACCCCGTCATACCCAGCGCCTTACCCTGATATGCTGTTATCCTCAGGGAAGCCGAAGATGTTTTTGCAATGAGGCACAGAGAGCGACCGCAGCTACCGCACCTTGATCCCTTCACTGCGGTCGGGATGACAGGTACAGTAGAGGCCCAGCCCAGAGCACAAAAATAATAATAACGATAAAGAAACTATGAACCTAAAAACCATTGCCTTCACCACAGGCCAGCCCGGCGACTGCTACTACCATGAGTGGTCAGTGCAAGCCCCTCAGCAACCCAGAGCCTGGGTACATATTATGCATGGCATGGCCGAGCACAGCGCACGCTATGCCGATCTAGCCACCTACCTTAACCAGCAGGGGTTTCATGTCACCGCCGACGATCACCGCGGTCACGGCAAAACCGCCGAGGCCAACAATAATCTCTACCATTTTGCCGATAGCGATGGCTGGAATCAGATGGTCGATGACCAGTTACAGCTGATTGAACATATTGGCGGCGACCACACACTGCCGCTAATTATTCTCGGCCACAGCATGGGTTCCTTTTTAGCCATGCATACCTGTCAGCGCTATGCCGACAAGCTTTCTAGTCGTTTAAAAGGCCTAGTGCTCTCTGGGTCTAACTATGCCCCACCTTGGTTCTGCAGCACTGCCAGTCAGATCGCTCGCATCGAACGCGCTCGCTTGGGTGGTAGTTCTGTGAGCAAACTGCTGGAAACCATGTCCTTCGGCGCCTTTAACAATGCCTTTAAACCGGTTCGCACAGAAAAAGACTGGATATCCAGCGACCCAGAAACGGTCGATCTCTATCTAGCTGACCCCCACTGTGGGGGAGCCATTTCCACTCAGTCTTGGTATGACTTCCTGCGCGGCCTGGCAGATCTCTCTGCGCCAGCAGCCATGGCCAGGATCAAGAGCGATCTACCTATATATGTCTTTTCCGGCGCACTGGACCCTGTGGGCGGCGCAGGCAAAGGTGTAAAGAAGCTTGAGGCAATATTGAAAAGTGCGGGAGTGCAGCAGGTTAGCTGTCGCCTCTATGACGGCGGACATCATGAAATGCTTAATGAGACCAACAAGACCGAGGTCTATCAGGATTTACTGAGTTGGCTTGATAGCCTAGAAATCTAACTTGAGCTAGAAATAAAAAAGGCAGCCTAACTGACTGCCTTTTCATCTTGAGCCCTCAGCAATAGAGCTACAACTCCGGGCCAACGGATTCCAAACCGCTGTTCACATCCCCATTCTGGCCACGATTGCGCAGGTAGTGGTCCATCAGGGTAATTGCCAGCATAGCTTCGGCAATGGGCACTGCACGAATGCCGACACAGGGATCATGGCGACCGGTGGTAACCACTTCCACTGATTCGCCAGCAGTGTTGATCGACTGACCTGGAATACGCAGGCTCGAGGTGGGCTTCAGTGCCAGGTTGGCAACTATGCTTTGGCCTGATGAAATACCACCGAGAATACCGCCGGAGTTGTTCGACAGGAAACCCTCTGGCGTCATTTCATCACGGTGTTCTGTACCCTTCTGACTCACAGAGTCAAAACCCGCGCCGATCTCAACGCCTTTGACTGCGTTAATACCCATCAATGCGTGGGCCAAATCCGCGTCGAGACGATCAAAAACTGGCTCACCCAATCCCACGGGAACCTGTTTGGCGACTACTGTGACCTGAGCGCCAATAGAGTTGCCCTCTTTAGTCAGCGCCTGCATATAGGTTTCCAGCTCGCCAATCTTATCTGGATCCGGGAAGAAGAACGGGTTCTGCTCGATTTCATCCTGAACAAAGCGCTCGGCAACAATTGGGCCCAACTGAGAAACATAACCGTAAATTTCAACACCCAGACGCTCTTGCAAATACTTTTTGGCTATACCGCCGGCGGCTACGCGCATGGCTGTTTCACGGGCTGAACTGCGTCCGCCACCGCGATAGTCACGCTCGCCATACTTTTGATGATAGGTATAATCCGCATGAGAAGGTCGGAACAAGTCTTTGATTTTACTGTAATCTTTAGACTTCTGATCTTTGTTCTCGATAATCATGCCAATAGAGGCACCAGTGGTTTTGCCCTCGAATATGCCCGAGAGTATTTTCACTTCATCGTCTTCCCGACGCTGGGTGGTATAGCGCGACTGCCCTGGCTTGCGACGATCTAGATCCGGCTGTAGATCCGCGGCGCTGATCTCTAATCCTGGAGGGCAACCGTCGACTATACAGCCAATCGCTAGACCATGGCTCTCGCCAAAGCTGGTTACGGTGAAGAGTTTTCCTATACTATTTCCGGACATAATGCGGTTAAGCCTTGTAGTAGCTGCTTTAAAGCCAGCGATTATACGTAAGTTATTAGAAAGATTCCCGATGTTCGAGTAACTGCTCGCGAGTCAATAGAAACACCCCGCCGTCACCCTCACTAAATTCGAGCCATAAAAAGGGCACAGTGGGGAAATCATGCTCTAGGGCCACCCAAGAATTACCCACTTCAACCACCAGCACACCCTCTTCCGTAAGATGATCTGCGGCTTCACGCAATAGCCTGCGGGTAAAGTCGAGACCATCATTGCCAGAAGCCAGAGCGATCTCAGGCTCATGTTGGTATTCGTCAGGCATGGAGGCGAAATCATCCGCATCCACATAGGGTGGATTGCTGACAATTAATTGGAATTGCTCACCGGGCATCTGTTCAAATAGATCCGACTCTACTGCGGAGACTCTATAGCCGAGCTTGTGCTGGGCTATATTCGCCGCTGTCACTTGCAGCGCCTCTGGAGAGATATCGCTGAGCACGACCTCAGCCGCCTCAAAGGCATAGGCGCAGGCAATGCCGATACAGCCACTGCCAGTGCAGAGATCGAGCACACGGCGCGGCTCTTCGGCGCACCAGGGCTCAAAGCCGGTCATAATCATTTCAGCAATCGGTGAGCGGGGAATAATTACGCGCTCGTCCACGACAAAAGGCAGGCCGCAAAACCATGCTCGCCCGGTGAGGTAAGCCGCGGGGATGCGCTCATCAATACGTCGCTGATAGAGCGCCAATATAGCCGCCTGCTGCTGTGGGGTCAGAACTTTCTCAAGCACTGCGCGATCGACGTCTGGGGCTAAACTGAGTACAAAGGAGAGTAGATAGACTGCTTCATCCCAAGCGTTGTCCGTGCCGTGACCAAAGTAGACGCCACTCTGTTCAAACAGCGCCTGGCCCTGCTCGAGCATCTCGGCAACCGTATTAGTCGAGGTCTCTATTGTCGAGCCCAGTTCAATATTTGACTGCGGGGCAGCTTCATTCTCTGACATGGTTTTAGATTCTCCGTTAAGCAAACATTTTACCCTTGAAACTAGTAATAATGTGCACTTTGTTACAGAATGCGCCGTATAAATGAGAATCAAAATTTACTAGCCAGGAATCATTTCAATGAGAGATCACTACGAAAAAATTATTCAGAGTACTGGCGAAGATATTACCCGCCCTGGGCTTCTAGACACTCCAGATAGAGCCTCTAAGGCATTCTCCTATCTCACTAGCGGCTATGAGATGGATATTAAAACGGTGATCAACGATGCGCTATTTCCCTCAGATTCTGAAGAGATGGTAATTGTTAAAGATATTGAGTTGTTCTCTCTCTGTGAACATCACCTGCTGCCTTTTATAGGCAAGTGTCATGTGGCTTATATACCCAATGGCAAGGTTCTAGGCCTGTCTAAAGTTGCTCGGGTAGTGGATATGTTTGCCCGCCGTCTGCAAATTCAGGAAGCATTGGCCCAGCAAATCGCCTCGACCATTGCTGATGTCACTGAGGCCCGCGGTGTGGGTGTGATTGTTGAAGCCAAACATATGTGTATGATGATGCGCGGTGTTGAGAAGCAGAATTCGTCGATGAAGACTTCAGCTATGCTGGGTACTTTCCGCTCTGACCAAGCGACTCGCACTGAGTTTCTGACGCTGCTGACATCATAGTCACAACAAGACGTTACTTGCTGCAATGCAAAAGCCCACTTTACGTGGGCTTTTTGTTATCTACAAACTCGCAATTTATTACGCCACCAGCTCATCTGTCTTGGCCGCACAGATAAAATCATTGATATGCAGACCATTGATCGAATGGGTCCACCAGGTCACCCTGACCTTGCCCCACTCCGTGACTATAGACGGATGATGGTCTTCAGCTTCCGCTAACGCCCCCACTCTCTGGGTAAAAGCCATGGACTGAACGTAATCGGGAAAACCGAATTGTTTCACTAGCTGCGCAATGCCACCGTGGATTTCCATCTGCCAACCCTTCAGCTCAAGCATCAACTTGTCTATCTCACCCTCAGATAGGGCTAATGAATCCGGTGGACATAATATACATTGCTGTTTTTGGAGTGATGTCATTGCGCTGCTCCCAGTAATACGCAGCCAACCTCAGCATCTAGCGGATAAAGTCAGTTGGCTTTTCAATTTCATAGAAGGCGTCGGTGATAGATTCAAGCTTTTGCTCAAGAATCAGTTTGGCATCACTGAGGCCACGATTGTAGTAATAGGCCCCTACTTCCTCGGAGAAAAAATCGAGTAGAAACTCAGCGTCGAACTGAGCTATATCCTGGTCCAGTTCCTCGCGAAAATAGAGTTTTACTTTGCCGACAATAGCGGCCTTTTCAATGTCGCTAAATTCGATTTTAGCCAATACTTATCTCCCTATATTAATAAGACAACTTACTCCGGCAGGATAAACTTCTGAACTTCCTCAGCCACCTGCTCGGCCTGCTCTTCCATGTGCAAATGATGTGAGCCAGACATTTTTAGCAGGCGAAAATTGGCTATCCAGGAAAAAGTTTCATCCTGCTGCGCATCGGGCTTAAAGCCACTATCCTCGGCTTGAATGAGCATTACCGGCGCAGTCACTGAGCTGAAAAAGTCCTGCATATGATCACGGGTTAACTTGACTTGCGACGCCGCCTTTAGACGTTGGTCCGTATGCCAATAGAAGCCTCGTTCATGTTGACGCACACCACGCTGAGCCAGCACTGCCGCGGCACCCGCTTTGAGCGGAATAAAGCCGTTGACTCGGGCCTGAACCGCGCGCTCAAAGTCGGGAAAGAAGCTTGGGCTTGCTCCGCCAAAGCGCTTCGCTTCATAGACCGACTTGGCCAGCTGAATCGCTGTACCCTTAGCATCCGCAAGGCCGGGCATATAACCATCGATCAGCGCAGCATGGCTGATCCGATCGGGAAAGGCGCCGGCAATCAACGTAGAAATAATAGCACCGCGGGAATGGCCTAATAGAGCAAATCGATCCCAACCCATATGGTCGGCGACACCGAGCACCTCAGCTATATCCTGCCAGATATTGTAGCCCGAGTCGGCTGAGCGGAAACTGCTGCCACCGTGGCCAGCGCAATCCAATGCAATCACATGCATATCGCTTAAAAACGGCAGCATCAAATCAAAACTGGCGGCATTATCCAGCCAACCATGGAGGGCAATCACCGGTGTATAACCTGGCGAGCCCCACTCTTTTGCGGTGAAGGTTAAGCCATTTACATCGAAGGTTCGTTCGCTGATAAAACTAAGAGACATAGTGGATTCCGTTGTTATTTAGCAATTCTCAACTGAATGTCCTGATCGCTAAAACGTTCTAATTATTGGTCGGTTTTACAATCCATTGAATAAAAGCAGTCCCTTAATTACTCATTGCCAGAAGCACAAAAAAGCCAGCTAAAGCAGCGCCTCAGCCGGCGAATATAAAAACTCATTGAGACTTAATTAATTGGTCGTCTTGCCAGCATCCTCGTCTGATTCCGGCTGCTCGGCAGTAAAGGACGGTATATCGTCATTGACCACATCTTCTGCATCGACAAACTCACCTTCCTCGATATCATCGACTTGACTAGCTGAATATCCATCGGAAGCTTCAACTGCCGGCCACTCATCAAAGGGGAATGGTTTCTCTTGGCTATTGAAGGTAAGAAACATAAGAGTCTGATAGACCCATTTACCCAAGCCTTGACCAAGATTGCGCAGGTTGTCGTTATCTGAGCCGGTAAACAGCACAAACAAAAACTGTACCACTACAACAATGCTAATAATCAGCCGTGCGGCGACTAACAGCAGGCCGAATAACAGCATATAGGCGCCGCGGATCCAGGTATTGGCGTTTAGTAGGGAGATTTTTTTATCGCTCATTTGATTTCACCATAAATTCAACATCAGTATTTTGTTCTGCAACCATCATCGCGCGCAGGGACTCAACAATCGAACGCTGCTCAAACATAGTGGCATACAGAGCCGAGGCCAATGGCATATAGATACCCAATTCATCAGCTCTCTCTTTAACTAGTCTAGTCGTATTTACACCTTCGGCCACTTGCCCGACATCAATAATCGCCTGCTCGAGACTCTTGCCGCCTCCCAGAGCTAAACCAATACGGAAATTACGGCTCAAGGGTGAACTGCAGGTGACATAGAGATCGCCAACGCCACTGAGTCCTAAAAAGGTCAGTGGGTTTGCTCCAAGGTGGCAGGCGAAGCGACTCATCTCGGCGAGACTACGAGTCAGCACGACGCTCTTGGTATTTTGCCCGACATTCATGGCCTCGGCGATTCCCGAGACAATGGCATAAATATTTTTTAGCGCACCGGCCAGCTCGACGCCATAGCGATCGTGATTGGCGTAAATTCTAAAATACTTTGAAGCCAGTATCTCTTGGGCGCGGTTGCAGACTTCATCGTGTTCACTGGCAATCACTGTGGCGGTAATTTCGTAGTTGGCTATTTCTTTGGCTAGGTTGGGACCACTCAGCACACCGACTTTAGAACCGGGCAATTCCTGCTCCAGAATCTGACTGGGCAGTGCAAAGCTGTCCGCCTCTATGCCTTTGGCGGTGCTGATTAACAGCGCACTTTTGTTGATCCATGGCTTGGCTAGCTGAGCCACTTGGCGCAGTACGCTGCTGGGCACGGCGAAAAAGACGGTATCTGCGCCCTCTAGAGCTTGCTGCAGCTCCGTGGTAAAACTAAGCCTTGAATCAAATCGATAACCGGGCAGATAGGCAGAATTTTCTCCAGCCTCTCTAATCGCCTGCAATTGTTGGTCACTGCGCATCCATAGGGTGGTGGCAAAACCATTGACCGCGAGCATATTGGCGATCACAGTGCCAAAGCTACCGGCGCCCAATACGGCAATTTTATAGTTATTGTTGGCTGTCAAAGAAACTCTACTCCAGATGGCTAAACACTTATCACTGATGACCAATAAGCCAGCACTAAAACTACTCTGGAGGCATTATAGGTGGATGTGCCACAGAGTGTAAGCCGCCATGCAAAAAAGCACCCTCCATGAACTATCACGGAGAGTGCTTTGGGTCTTGCTACAACAGCGTTTAAGCGTCAAACATTAGGCTATTTAACTGCTGAACAAACTGCGCTGGATTTTCCAATGGTCGGCCAGCAGAGAGTGCCGCCTGATCAAACAGAACACTGGCTAAGATCTTAGCCTTGTCCTCATCAGTCTCAGCGTCGAGCTTGTTGACCAGGGGATGCTCAGCATTGATCTCGAGAATCGGCTTAACTTCTGGCACTGGCTGCCCAGCTGCAGCCATAATCTTGCGCATCTGCTCGCCCATATCATCGGCACCCACAACCAGACAGGCTGGGGAGCTAGTTAGTCGCGTGGTGGCACGAACTTCTTCAACCTTGGCCTCTAGCAGTGTATTGATGCGCTTTAAGAGAGCACCCTGGTCACTATCGTCGCCCTCTTTCTTGTCGGACTCTTCGGCTTTTGGCTCTTCACCAGTAATCTTGCTCAGGTCCAGTTCACCGCGGGCAATATCTTGGAAAGATTTACCATCAAACTCAGTGAGGTGACCCATCATCCATTCATCGATGCGATCCGACATCAGAATTACTTCAACGCCGTGCTTGCGGAAAATTTCCAAGTACGGGCTGTTGTTGATTACTGAGTGACTATCGCCAGTGAGATAGTAGATCTTGTCCTGACCTTCTTTCATGCGGCTGACATAGTCTGTCAGGCTGACATCGGTTGCCGCAGAGTCACTGGTGGAGCTAGCGAAACGAAACAGTTTGGCAATTTTTTCACGATTGCTGTGGTCTTCGCTGGGGCCTTCTTTTAATACTGGGCCGAACTGAGTCCAGAACTTAGCGTACTTCTCTGGCTCATTAGTGGCCATTTTGCCGAGCATATCCAAAACACGTTTGGTCAGTGCAGCACGGATACTGTCAACCAGTGGCGTCTTTTGGAGAATTTCACGGGATACGTTTAGGGGCAGATCAGCACTGTCGAGCACGCCCTTCACAAAGCGCAAGTACATGGGCATAAACTGTTCAGCATCATCCATAATAAAGGTGCGCTTGATGTACAGCTTGATACCTCGAGATGCTTCACGCTGATAGAGGTCCATTGGTGCCATGCCCGGAATATAGAGCAAGCTAGTGTAATCCTGTTTGCCTTCAACACGGTTGTGGCTCCAAGCCAGTGGCTCGGCAAAATCATGGGAGACTAAACGATAGAACTCTTTGTACTCGTCGTCGCTGATATCTTGACGCGACCGAGTCCAGAGGGCCTGAGCGTCGTTTACCGCCTGCCACTCAGGTGCTTTATCAACATCTTTTGCCTCTTTATCATCTTCCGCAGCGGGCATTTCCTGCTTGATCATCTCCACCGGAATGGCAATGTGGTCAGAGTACTTTTTAACGATGCTGCGCAGACGCCAGTCGCTGGCGAACTCATGCTCATCGCTCTTGATGTGCAGTGTAATCGAGGTGCCGCGCTCAGCACGTTCAATAGCTTCGATCTGGTAATCAGCTTCACCTTCACAGGTCCAGCGAATTCCTTGATCGGCGCCTACGCCAGCGCGACGCGTCTCAACCACTACGCGCTCGGCAACGATAAATGAGGAGTAAAAACCGACGCCAAACTGGCCGATCAACTGAGAATCTTTCTTCTGATCCCCAGTGAGGTTCTTCATAAACTCAGAGGTGCCGGAGCGAGCAATAGTACCCAGGTTGGATATCACCTCATCACGAGACATGCCGATACCATTGTCAGAAATGGTGATGGTCTTAGCGTCTTCGTCTACAGCAATGCGAATACGCAGATCGCCATCATCTTCATAGAGAGCAGAGTTTTCTAGCGCTTCAACCCGTAACTTGTCGGTTGCATCGGATGCATTGGAGATCAACTCGCGAAGAAATATCTCCTTATTGGAGTAAAGCGAGTGAATCATAAGGTGAAGAAGCTGCTTTGCTTCAGTTTGAAAACCCAGTGTTTCGGCTTTGTCTTGAGTCTTTGCGGTCATATGCTGATGATCTCCTGATCTGATATTGATGTTATGGACTGTTTCCATGGCTTATCAGATGGGGGCGGAGAAAGAGATTTCAAGCGCTCAAATTAGAAAGTGACAGCGCGCCGTAGCAATCGGCGTCTGCTCATCATCTTGCCAGGCGGTAGCCGAGACATTGACTAGCTTTTTACCCTGACGCATCACCTCACAGCTAGCGTAGATGGTCTTGTAGCGACCGGGGCGTAAATAGTCGAGAGAGAAATCAACGACCTTGGGCATATCCGTGACATTGAGGCTGTAAATAATTTCGATGGCCGCCGCCAATTCAAGAAAGCCGCCAATCACGCCACCGTGAATCGCCGGCAGCGAGGGATTGCCAATATTGGACGCGCGCTTGTCCAGCCAATAGAGCAAACGTTGATCGTCCACCTTGGCTTGGGCGCCGATAAAAGCAGAGTAAGGAATCATATCCAGCAATGACTGTGGGTGACACTCTTGCCGAGCTGCGCCGACGCGCTCTTGCCAGTCTAAAAGCAACTCGTCTGTGTTGTGCTTATCCATTACTTCTGCTCACTATCGTTGACTGGGGTCTGACGCCAAGGCATCAAGCGGCGCAGTTTTTTTAAAGCGATACTGCGGAACTGAATACTCTTGGAATCCACTTTCATAAAGTTGGCCACACAGTGGGCAATGGGGTTCTCTCTATCATCCTGCCAAGCAACACCGCGACAGAAAATCACATTGGACGACTGACGATAGACCTTGGCTTCTACATAGATTGGCTTGTAGGGCTGAGCTGGACGCATATAGTCGAGCCGCAGATCCATGGTCGGAGTGACTGAGGGCTTACTTTGAATGGTCATAGCAGAGCAACCACAGGCGGTGTCGAGCAGGCTCACAATGGTGCCGCCGTGAACTACACCGGTGATCGGGTTACCCACAAGGTCTTCACGATAGGGAAACGTCAGATGGGTTTCACCGCGCTCGAGTTTGTCGAGGGTAAAACCCAGGGCAGCTCCATGACCATTGCGCTCTAGTGCATATTT
>JAFMBU010000230.1 GCA_017858295.1 Porticoccaceae bacterium
ATCTGTATAACTATCCCCACAGTCGCGATCAGCTAATGCTGACCGTGGATTTTGGCGGTGGTACTCTGGATTTTTGTATTCTGCGGCGCAAGGGCACGGAGTTTTCCGTTGAGGCGACCCATGGTATTGCTCTGGGTGGGGATAAAATTGATCAAACTATTTTCCGTGAGTTGGTTTTTCCGCTACTGGGCAAGGGCGAGCGCTGGTCGCGCATGGTCGATGGCAGCGAGGTGGATACACTGTTCCCCTTTGCCGAATTTGAAGAGCTGCTGATCAATTGGCCGGTGAGCTATATGCTCAATCAAAACAAATACACCGCGTCAGTAATGCAGCGCATGGTGCTGCCGGACGAGGGGGCGATTAAGTTTAAACGTCTCTACGATCTGATTAAACAGAACTACAGCTACCAGGTATTTGAGGCGATCAAGGCGTTTAAGGCGGAGCTCTCCGTGTCTGATTCCGCGGTGCTGGATATTCCCGAGATCGATATTGAAGTGCGGCTGGATCGCTGGGAGTTTGAGCTGATGATCACCGATCGACTGTTCGAGCTGGAGCAGGCGGTAAGTTTGATTCTCGATAAGGCTGGCCTAGAGGCTGAGGATATAGATCTGGTACTGCGCACCGGAGGCTCTTCATTAATCCCCGCAGTTAAAGATATTCTTGAGAATCAATTTCCCGGTAAGGTCGTGGAGCACGATCCGTTTACCAGTGTGGCTGCAGGTTTGGCGATTGCTGACTACTACGGTTACGGTTCAGATATTCCCCAATAGGGCGTCTTTGTAGCCACCGCTCTGGCGAATCATTTTCTAACCAAGATCATACAGGGCTTTTCTTGTGGTGAATCTTACTTGCATGCAACAAGCAAGATAATTACACTCTGCCCATTGATACTTGAAATGGACCCTAACATGACAACTTCTTCAGCTTCTCCGAGCACCTCAGCCACTACTGCACCTTCAAATCCGGCACAGAAAAAAGGCATTCCCCTGCGCTTTGTTACCGCTGCTAGTCTTTTCGATGGCCACGATGCGGCCATCAATATTATGCGTCGCATACTCCAGGGCGCCGGTGTTGAGGTGATTCACCTGGCTCACAACCGCTCGGTGGCCGAGGTGGTTCAGACGGCATTGCAGGAAGATGCCCAGGGTATTGCCATTAGCTCCTACCAGGGCGGCCATGTTGAGTACTTTAAGTACGCTGTAGATCTGTTAAAAGAGGCTGGTGCCGAGCATATTAAGATTTTCGGTGGCGGCGGTGGTGTGATTGTCCCAGAGGAAATTAAAGAGCTTGAGGCCTATGGCGTCGAGCGTATCTACTCTCCCTATGACGGTCAGAACCTCGGTCTTGTAGGCATGATCGACGATATGATTGAACGCTGTTCGTTGGGCACATACAGCGATGTAACTGTGGCCGCCGCCGAACTCTCCAGTGAGCTTCCGGATAACAGGGGTCGCAATAATTTATCCCGTTTGATCACTGCCATTGAGCGCGATGAACTCAGTTCAGAGCAGCAGAGTGCACTCCGCGAACAGGCACAATTCCTCAGTGCCACAGTGCCAGTTCTAGGGATTACCGGTACCGGTGGTGCAGGTAAGTCCTCACTAACTGATGAGTTGATTCGCCGCTTTCGTCAAGACAGCGCCGATGAGCTTAAGATTGCGGTGCTGGCCATTGACCCCACAAGACGCAAGACCGGCGGCGCCTTACTCGGTGACCGTATCCGCATGAATGCGATCTATCATCCCTCTATCTATATGCGCTCCATTGGCACTCGCGGTGCCACAGGTGAAGTGCCGGCGGCCCTCAAGGATATTGTCTGCGCCATGCGTCTCGGCGGTTTCGACTTGGTGGTGGTGGAGACTCCGGGTATTGGTCAGGGGGATGCCGGCATAGTTCCCTATGTGGATATCCCTATCTACGTGATGACCCCAGAATTTGGCGCCCAGAGTCAGCTGGAAAAGATCGATATGCTGGATTATGCCGAGCTGGCGATTATCAATAAATTTGACCGCAAGGGCAGCGATGATGCCTACCGCGATGTGTGCAAGCAAGTGCAGCGCAATCGCGAGGCCTGGACTCAGATGCCAGACGAGATGCCAGTGTTTGGCACCATTGCCTCACGCTTTAATGATGATGGTGTCACTGCTGCCTATCAGGAGCTGGTTGTGCTCTTGCAAAACCGCGGACTGCGCAGCTTTGAACAGCACCTGGCGAAAGTTGATCGCCGTACACCATCGGAAAAAACCGTTGTGGTGCCTGCAGATCGCCAGCGTTATCTAGCGGAGATCGCCGCCGGTGTGCGCAACTATCACAAGCAGGTTGTGGTGCAGGCCAATTTGGCCCGCCAACAGCAGCAGCTGGCGGCAACCAAAACTATGTTGCTAGAAAACGGCAGCGATGCGCCAGAGACTATCGACAACCTGATTGCCGAGCGCAAACAGGCCATGGATGTTACGGCGAGCAATCTTTTAGAGAACTGGCCCGCGGTGGTGGAAGCCTATAGCGGCGATGAAAAAGTCGATGTGCTGCCCAATGGCAAGGAAATTGTTACCAAACTCAAGACTATTTCTCTTGCGGGCAATAAGATATCCCGGGTTTCTTTGCCGCGCTTTGAAGATCACGGTGAACTGCTCAAGTGGTTGATGCGTGAAAACCTGCCTGGAGAGTTTCCCTATACGGCTGGGGTATTTCCCTTTAAGCGCGAAGGGGAAGATCCCGCGCGTATGTTTGCCGGTGAGGGCGACGCCTTTAAAACCAATCGCCGCTTTAAGGCCCTGTCGGAACACTCAGATGCCAAGCGTCTCTCTACTGCCTTTGATTCAGTAACTCTCTATGGTTTTGATCCCCATGAGCGTCCGGATATTTATGGCAAGGTGGGTAATGCCGGTGTGTCCATCTGTACTCTGGATGATATGAAAGCCCTCTACGATGGCTTTGATCTATGTAATCCCACCACTTCGGTTTCCATGACCATTAATGGTC
>JAFMBU010000231.1 GCA_017858295.1 Porticoccaceae bacterium
TACAGACTTTGGCACAGTCACCCTAGAGGGACAGACTGAAGTCTGGTCAGACCAAACTAACTGGACCCTCAGTGCCAGAGCCGACGGTCTAGATAGTACAGCTGTCTCATTTCAACTGGCTGCTGACAATTCAGGTCTGGAGATAGATTCCACAACCGGTTTGATTCAGGGCGTGGCGACTACCCCAGGTGTCTACGATCTGGTAATCAGTGCCGAGGACAGCGCCGGTGGGTCCACCGCCAAATCTTTTAGCTTTACTAGCAACGCCTTTATTGCCGGGCACTGGCTTATGGATTTGCCGTCAAGCAATGAACAGCTGCTGATGATTATCTCGCGCAATGGTCGCGTCAGTATGACCAAATCCTCTGCTGTTGGTGAAGTTAATGCTATCTGTAATGGCCAGCTGGTTATTCTCGGTGACGCTGTTTCCGGTGATCTCGGCTGTGTCGATGCTGCGTTAAATCGGTCTTCCCTAGCCGCTGCTGGGACTGTGGTTGAAGGTAGCAGCATTCAATTGACGGACTTTGCTTTTGGCAATGGACTGTTTGTGTTTCAAACCCAAACCGAGGTATTTAACTTTGGCACCATAGCGCCCGGTATCTATGTTGAATACTCTGATATTACCGCTGGTATCTCTCTGGTTAAAGTCATTGCTGATGGCACCTTGACGGCAATGACACCGGCAGAGGTGGGCTTTCAAAACAAGAATAGCCGCTGCGGATTGTCTGGTAGTCTCGAGGCGGATGAGATTTTTGCCGACTATGAATTTGAGCCCTTAAGGAATGCGCTGCAGGTGTTTGAGGCGAATATTGCCTTAACCGATTGCGATCTCGGCAGTGCGGCACTAGACAGCCTCAATTACAACCAGAATCAGGCCCCAGCTTTGGGTGCAAGTGTCCTGGATACGCTGGCGGATGCACTGTCGTTTAATCTTTACTTCCCCGGCAACGGCAATGAGTCTCAAAATCCAGGTTATTTTCGTTATGTGCAGTTCTGTGATGAGGCTAATCAGCTAACTGCCATTGCAGCGCTGCTGAAAGATGAATCCGAGCAGTTTTCAATTATTGCCTGCCCAGTGGAAGAGAGCTAGTTAGAGTAGTCTAGCTAGCCTGTTCTGCGTTCTGCGTTCTGCGTTCTGTGGCTAGGCTAGGCTGGTGCGCAAAAACTCAATCAGTAGATGCACCGCTTCATTTTTTCTATTGCTGGCTGAGCTAATTAAGCTGATACCCACTTCCCCAAGCGCGGGAAAGCGTGTCGAAGGGGTCAGGATTTTTAAGTTTTCCGGCACAGTGCTCTTGGCCAGTACAGTGACGCCCAACCCCTCCTGAATTGCATATTGAATACCGGTTAAATCTGGAATTGTGTAAACCACCTGCCAGGGCTGATGGCCCTGATCCAAGGTTTGAATTGCGCGATTTCTATAGATACAGCCCTGAGCTGCAACAATTAGCGGCACCACATCGGTCTTGAGTATGGGTTTTTCGACACTGGCTACCCAGACTAATTCGTCGGTCTTAACCAGATTGGAGTTGCTGCTCGAGGGGTTATCCTCCAGTGCCAAAATCAGATCGTGGCTGACCTTGCCGACCTTTGATAGCAGACTCTTACTCAGCTCGCAATTCACCTCCAGAGTGACGTTGGGGTAGGCCTGAGCAAAACGGCTGACAATTTTAGGCATTAATACGGTGGCAAACTCACTGGGGATACCTAGGCGGATTTTACCCGCAACGGTACTTTTTGATAGCTGACTGACGGCCAGGTCATTGAGGCTCAGTATCTGGTTGGCATAGCCGTATAAATTCTCTCCCGCTTCGCTGAGCTCGAGGTTTTTGCCATTGCGCAACAGGAGTTTTTCATCGACCAATTCTTCCAAGCGCTGCATCTGCAAACTGATTGCCGGCTGGGAGCGACCTAGCAGTTCGCCGGCCTTGGTAAAGCTGCCAAGTTGTGCCACTGAGACAAAGGCGCGAAGTAGATCCATGGGGAGATTTTTAATCTTATGGCCTCCAAGTTAGAGCTGGCTATGGTATTTAGATTATTAATGACAACATTATAGCTATTAATTTAACAAATTGTCTCCGCGGCCTTAAAATGCACTTCTGGCAGGGTTTTTAGTCTTTATTGCCAGTGCAACTTGATCTCAGCACATTACTTTTTCACCGTTTAGAGAATGAAGCATTATGTCGACTGACGCCGAAGTACAGAAAACCGTTTTCTATGACTACCACCTTGCTGCCGGCGGCAAAATGGTGCCCTTTGCTGGCTACCTGATGCCCGTGCAATACAGCAGCGGCATTATGCAAGAGCATCTGCACTGCAGAGACAATGTCGGTCTGTTCGATGTCTCTCATATGGGGCAGATTATTGTCGAAGGGGAAGGGGCCGCCCAGGCCTTGGAAAAACTTATGCCAGTGGATCTCGAATCTCTGGGCATCAACCAGCAAACCTACGCCACTCTGACCAATGAGCAGGGCGGGGTGATGGACGATTTGATTGTCACTCGCTGGGCCGAGAATGTTTTTTTTCTGGTTGTTAATGCCGGCTGTAAACTCCAGGACCTGGAACATATCCGCAGCTATTTGCCTGGATTTGCTGTTCGCTACCTCGGTGAGCGCGGCCTACTGGCACTGCAGGGCTTACGCGCTACAGACATTATGGCGGAGCTATCCCCCGAAGCAAATAGACTGGTATTTATGCATGGTTGCCACAGCAGCATCGATGGCATCGAATGTTATATCACTCGCTCTGGTTACACCGGTGAAGACGGTTTTGAAATTTCCGTAGATCCCAGCGACGCCCACAGGCTCGCCGACAAGCTGCTCAGTTATGATCTAGTTAACTGGATTGGGCTGGGTGCTCGGGACTCCCTGCGCCTTGAAGCGGGTCTCTGCCTTTACGGCCATGATATGAATGAGACCACCTCACCAGTAGAGGCGGGCATTATCTGGAGCATCAGCAAATCCCGTCG
>JAFMBU010000232.1 GCA_017858295.1 Porticoccaceae bacterium
GATAAATACTCAGCCGCTGAAGCAGTGTCTTCATGGGAAACAGTAAGCCCTGCTTACTAAAAATACCCTGAGTACTCTGGAGCAAATCATGAAAGCTCACTGGCGGTTTAAAGTGTTTTAGCTGACAGGGTTTCTCCCCGAGTAATAATTGCAACTGATCTACTATGCCAGTGCCAAAGCGACTAGCTAGATCGGCTCGGGGCAGTACCAGCAAGTCTTTTAGATGGGTTAACCCGAGTTGCTGAAAACTCTGCTGTTGCCGTCGTTGAACATTGAGCAGGCTCAGTGGTATTAGGCGCAGCTGCTGTGCCACTTCGCCACTCTCCGGCAGCTCACAGCGAAAGCCAGTCTGACAGAGCAGCCGTGCAGCATCGGCACTGCCGGCTATGCCCATATCAATATGGGTACAGCGGTGTGTGAGGTTTTCTTGCAGCTGTTGGAGCAACTGAGTGTAGCTGTGAAAGAGTTTTTCGCAGCCGCTTAACTCGAGCCACAAACCCTGCTCGGCAATAATCACTATGGGGCTAAAACTGTAGGCGATTAAAGCCAGCTGTTGCAACGTGGTTTTTTCGCGCTCTGGTTGTTGCTGCAGCGTCAGCAGCTCAGGGCACAGAGCAAGAGCTGTCGACAGTGAGAGAAGGGGTTCAACGCCAGATTGTGCCGCACTGTCATTGCAGCATAAAACGCGCATCCCGTTCTTTTCTTGGCCTACAACTGCAATTGGGGTCTGCCCATCTTCTTCGGTTTTTGGTTCATCTAAGAGAGCATCTAGGGGCAGCAGTGGAAAATGCAGATAGAGCCAGATTTTTTCTGGGTAAGGGTTTGCTGCCCGCGCCGCTCTAGGTAAGTTTGAAAATCCTTTTCGTCTATTTCCCTTTTCGCCGTGGCGCAAAGGTTTCAGGCGTTGAGTCTCTGCTCGCTGGTTTTAATGCGAGGAATATCCGTTGAGATTGGTATAGCAGGATGGATGATATTGACTGGTAATTTAGCCAGAGAAGTCTGTGAACCGAGATCTTTACCGCGAGGAATCAGCAGTTGCTCTCCAGGTGCCACACCGCGTAGCTTGCGCACAGAGAGACACAAATTTTTCTCACCCACAGAATCCACATCCAAACGCAGAGTGGCGGGTGACGAACCGGACTGTTGGTTGCTAGAGTCTTTGTTGCAAGCCGCTTTATTGGATGAGAACAGAAACGCCGCATGACCGCTGTCGGCAGCCGCTAGTTGCAGCTTGCGCAGATCACTATAGCTGGGCATTTTGTTATCACTCCAGGCTAATAGCAGCGCATTGTTGCGAATGCACTGCTCAGCGACCCAGAGCCATTCACGAGCACTTTTACTCTGCACTATAAGCACCTTTTGCAATGCAATGCCGGCGGCGGCCAATGCGGGTGCATAGGGTTGATAGGGCGGGTCGAGCCAGACGCTGAGATGGTTGTTTTGGCAATAGTTTTTAATTGTTGGCAATAGCAGCGAAAGCTCGCCAATTCCCGGACGCTGAACCAGTAGTTCAGTCAATGCAGCCGTGGGCCAGCCACCCTTTAATAGCAGATCAATTTGATCATTGCCGCTGGAGACATTGCGCTGAGTAGGTTTTTGACTCTGTCCACGCCAGGTATCATGGCGGGCAAGGAGCTTGCTTATTATTTCTGTGTTGGGCATAGGTGGGTGCTCTCGATATACTGTTAATATATACAGTATTCTGCCAAATGTCACTGGAGAATTTGATTTCAATGCCTATGTTCAAGGAAGGTGGAAGAGGACCGTTTAAGGCGAGAATATTGAACCCAAATCTTCTAAAGTGTTAAAGTAATCCCAGTTTTACAGCGTCGAGAAAAAAAGGCTATGGCCCCCAACACAGCAGCCGAACAGCAGATAAACCCGAACTGGAGCGTCTTTGCTCCAGCCCTTGTGGCTATTTTGCAGGCGGCGGAAAAAGAAGGTGCTAACCAACAGCGGCTGCTGCGTGATTCCGGCTTGCAGCAAAGCCAGCTAACCATTCCCGATCGCCGCTTTCCAGTGGCCAACTATTACAAACTCTATCAGCTAGCCGCAGAGGCCTCTGCAAACCCGGATATTGGTCTCTCAGTGGGGCGCATTATTTATCTTAAAGGGCTCAACCTGCAGCTCTATACCTGTTCACTGTGTAAGTCCTTCCGCGACTATCTGAATTTGATTCCCAGCACCTTAAAAATGCGTGGCGATATAGGTGAGACCACCGCTCATCGCGAAGGCAACTTGGTGGAGTTGCGCTGGGAACCGCTACTGAAAAGTAGTGGGTTAAAGCGCTACTGCAGCGATGAAGTGCTCTCCGCATCAGCGGCCATTATCAACTCGTTGTGCGTGCGACCTGTGCCTGTAGTAAAGGCTAGTTTTACCTATGCCCAGCCCCAAGATAGCACTCAGTTAGAAGCCATTTTTGGTCGAAATATTGCCTATAACCAGCCCTATAGCGGCCTGTTTTTTGATAGCGCTGCACTGGACTATCAGATACTTAAACAGGACTACCAGCAGGGGCCCGATCTCAGCAAACCCTTTAGTGAGCTGTTTGAAAGCGATCAAATAGCGGACGAATTTTTGGCCAACCTCAAGTCCTTTATGATGCGTCGTCTGCCCGAGGGTGAAGTGAGCATCGACAAACTTGCCAGTCTAATGAATATCTCCCGGCGCACATTGCAGCGCCGTCTCTCCGATCGTGGCACCAACTTTTTGCAAGTGCTTCAAGAAGTGCGCTCGCGCATGGCCCTGCGCTACCTCTCCGACGATCGTCTGGGTATAACTGAAATAGCCTTCCTGCTGGGTTATGCAGATCAAGGTTCATTCTCCAGCGCCTTTAAAAGCTGGCACGGCATGTCCCCAAGAGATTACCGCCGAAAGTGAAAAGCCCGAAGGGCTTTTCATCCTGAGTGAGCGTAGCGAACCGAAGGATCTCAGAGGCTAAAAAAGCAGGGCTTTTCATCCTGAG
>JAFMBU010000233.1 GCA_017858295.1 Porticoccaceae bacterium
TGGCAAACTGTGGTGGCTAACAAAAAAACCTGTCATCCTGAGAGAGCGCAGCGAACCGAAGGATCTCCTGCGGAATTGCAGCCTAACCTTTTGCAGGCAACACTCAAACCGCTACAAAAGAACCTCTAAATAAAAACGAGCAAATAAAAACTACAAGAAGTCATCTATGAAAGTGACCCCCTTTTCCCCCAACTGCGGTGCAATTGTCAGTGACCTGCAACTGGCCACCATGAGCGACTCCCAGCTTAATCAGCTGCGCGAGGCATTCACCGAACACGGCCTGCTGTTTTTCCGCGACCAACAACTACCTCCAGAAGAACACCTGCGCTTCGCCAATCGCTTCGGCAAAATCGTGGTGAATAAATTCTTCAAAACCACCGAAGAGTCTCCGCTGATCGCCGAGGTGCGCAAAGAGAAAACCCAGCAGACCAATATAGGTGGCGGCTGGCATACAGATCACTCCTACGACGATATTCCGGCGCTGGGTTCTATCTTGGTCGCACGAACACTTCCAGAAACCGGCGGCAATACTCAGTTCGCCAATCTGGCAGCGGCCTACGACGCCCTCCCTGCAAACCTAAAAAAACGCCTTGAAGGTCTGCGTGCGGTGCATTCCAACACCCATCTCTATGGCGAGAATGGCCTCTATCGATTTACCGATCTCAAAGACCAACTCGGCGGCATGGACCGTGTCGGCGACGCCACCCACCCAGTGGTCATCATTCATCCCCAGAGCGGCCGCAAAGTGCTCTATGTAAACCCAGGCCATACCATACAGTTTGAAGGCTGGGAGTTTCAGGAGAGTCGCGAACTACTAGACGAACTCTACACCCATGTTGCGCAACCGCAGTTCACCTGTAGTTTTAACTGGCTGCCGGGCTCGGTCACCTTTTGGGATAATCGCTGTACCTGGCATCAGGCTGACAACGACTACCAGGGACAGATGCGGCTAATGCATCGCATTACCCTGCAAGGCAGTAAATTAGAGGCTGCTTAATTCTTTAGATCGATCAACCAGCAGCAAAACCTGCGATAATCCGTCCATGCCCAGTATGCGTAAAAAGTCTGACCTCCCCAGCAAGATCTGCCCGGTCTGCGAGCGTCCTTTTGTATGGCGCAAAAAGTGGCAGCGCTGTTGGGATGAAGTGCGCTTTTGCTCAGTTAAATGCAAAGCGCTACGCGGTAAATCTGTCCTCTCAAGTTAAAAAATCTAATTTATAAGACTGTTAAATATGACCTCTTCCATCGACAGCAACGGGCCCATGATTTGGGATGTTCTTATTATTGGCGCCGGCCTTGCCGGACTCAGCGCGGCAAATGATCTGCACCAAGCGGGCCTCAAAGTGTTGGTGGTGGATAAGGGCCGCGGCCTCGGCGGTCGTCTGGCAGGACGTCGTATAGGCGATGCCACATTTGACCACGGCGCGCAGTTTATGACCGCCCGCGATTCACGCTTTAAAGCCAGCGTTGCCGAGTGGATTGAAGCCGGTGTCGCCGAAGAGTGGTACAGCAGCTACCCAGGACATCCCAATGGTCATCCGCGATATCGCGGCGTGCCCACCATGACTGCGGTGGCGAAATATTTGGCAACGGATATGAATGTGCTGCGAACCACTAGAGTCGACAGTATTGCTCATAATGATCTCCACTGGTCCGCTGATTTAGACAGTGGCGAGACGGTTAATGCAAAAGCGTTATTAATCACCTCTCCAGTGCCACAGACCATCGACCTGCTCGCCTCGGGCAATATCGCAGTGCCAGCGGATAAGCAGGCGCGTCTCGATCGCATTGACTATGAAGCCTGTATTGCCGTGATGGCAGTATTGGATCGACCAACGGCGATTCCCGCCCCCGGCGCAACCGCTTTTGACCAGGGCCCGATTGGCTGGATCAGCGACAACCTGCAAAAAGGTGTCTCGAAGATTCCCGCCGTCACTATTCATGGCAGCGGCGCCTTTAGTGCCGATCATTATGAAGACGACAAGATGCAGACCGGCCAAATATTAATCGACGCAGCATCACCCTATCTGGGTGATGCCAAGGTCACCGAATATCAGGTACACGGCTGGCGCTACAGCAAACCCTCAGTAGTCGATCCTGAAGCCTGTATGTTACTCAGCGAATCTACCAATCTGCCGCCACTGGCATTGGCCGGCGATGCCTTTGCTGGACCGCGCTTTGAAGGTGCGGTGCTATCCGGTTGGGCAGCAGCCAAAAGCTTAATAACTGCGCTGGCGTAAAGCCGCCTATACTGCGACCAAACAAACTCACACAAGTAGCCAGCCCCTATGACTGATTTTTATGCCCGCAGTGGCTCAGCCTGCGAACTCTGTGCCAACAGCGAAAACCTCTCAGCCTATGAAGTGCCACCCCACGGCGACGGCAGCACTGAAGAGTCACTGTTAGCCTGTGACATCTGTATAGATCAGATCAATAATCCAGAGAAGGTTGAGGCAAATCACTGGCGCTGCCTCAACGACAGTATGTGGTCTCAGGTACCAGCGGTTCAGGTTATGGCCTGGCGCATGCTCACTCGCCTCAGTGCCGAGGGCTGGCCCCAGGAATTGTTGGATATGATGTATCTGGATGATGAAACACTGGCTTGGGCCCAGGCCGGCGTTGAAGATGAATCGGACGATGATGGCGTTATTCACAAAGACAGCAACGGCGCAGTGCTTAGCGCTGGCGATACGGTAACACTAATAAAGGATCTGGATGTAAAGGGAACCAGCTTTACCGGCAAGCGCGGAACAGCAGTGCGCAATATTTCACTGGTGCAGAGCAACCCTGAACATATAGAAGGTCGTGTCAACGGCACACAGATCGTAATCTTAACCAAGTTTGTAAAGAGGGTGAACTAATGACGGGACAAACAGAGCAAGAACTGCGCATTCAACTGGCAGCATGCTATCGAATTTTTGACTATCTCGGCTGGTCGGAACTGATTTTTAACCATATCAC
>JAFMBU010000234.1 GCA_017858295.1 Porticoccaceae bacterium
CACCAAAAAAGTAGATACGCTTGGCTTGAATTAACTTATCCACCACCTGATTGACACGGCTGTGACTGATTTTGTCGCGCACCATGGCGAGATTATTGATCGTGCCATCAAAGATCTTCGGCGTGTAGCTGCTGACTTCATCATCAGGATCTACATTGCGATTAACAAAACGAACACCGCTGACTAGAGCTTTCGCCAGTTTAAGCTTGAAATCGGGAAATCCTGCGGCATCAAAACGCTTACAAAAGCGATTAACACTGGGTTCACTGACTTCAGCAGCCTTGGCCAGGGTCGCAATACTGGATCTGGTTGCACTGTCTGGGTCCGCAAGAATTACTCGCGCCACCTTGCTCTCAGATTTATTTAGATTGGGCAATTCATCAGAAATAATATTGATTAAATTTTGTGAATGCATAGCTATAACCCTTTAGCTTTTCGTCTTGTTCCGCAATTGAGGGCGCAGTTTAAGGTTTTTAAGCCCCAATGTCCGCTTTAGCCCAAAAGTTGGTAAGAATATTTCGTCAGAAAGGTAAATGAGACTAGCAAAATCAGACAAATACGTTCTTTTACCTACCTAAACAGGCTTATCATTGCCTAGCAATCCATAAAAGCCTATAATTTACGTAAGTTTACTACATTCAAAGAGGCTCCATCATGTATAGAATCGCCATTAACGGTTTTGGTCGCATCGGCCGCAATATAGTCCGCGCCCTCTACGAACGCCCAGAGCTTCGCGAGCAAATCCAAATTGTCGCGATCAATGATCTTGGTAGCCTCGAAATTAGCGCCCACCTGCTGCAGTTCGATACAGTGCACGGCCGCTTTAACCAGCAAGTCGAAGTCACTGACAATGCCATCATCATTAATGGCGATGTAATCAACTGGTCCAGCGAGCGCAACCCAACCGACCTGCCCTGGGCTGACTTAAACGTCGATCTGGTCTGCGAGTGCACTGGCGTATTCACTAGCCGCGAAAAAGCAGCAATGCACTTAGAAGCTGGCGCCAAGAAGGTCATTATCTCAGCACCTGGTGCAAACGCCGATGCGACTATAGTGTTTGGCGTTAACGACCACGTCTTGGATGGCTCTCAGGAAATTATTTCAAATGCCTCTTGCACCACTAACTGTCTGGCACCTATGGTTCAGCCTCTTCAAGAGAGCATTGGTATCCTCAGCGGTTATATGACCACGGTTCACGCCTACACCAATGATCAGCAGCTCAGCGACGTCTGTCACTCCGATGTCTACCGCTCCAGATCCGCTACTCAATCAATGATTCCAACCAAGACCGGCGCCGCAGTGGCAATCGGTCTGGTACTGCCGGAGTTGGCAGGTAAGCTTGACGGTCTAGCTGTCCGTGTACCGACCATTAATGTCTCTCTGGTTGATCTGACCTTTAATGCTGGCCGCGACACCACAGTGGAAGAAGTCAATGAGCTGCTGCTTAAAGCGTCTCAAGGCGCACTGAGTTCAGTACTTTGCTACAACGATAAACCACTGGTTTCTGTCGACTTTAACCACACGCCCTTCTCCTGTAACTTTGATGCTACCCAGACTCGCGTCAATGGCTCCCTGGTTAAGATAATGGCCTGGTATGACAATGAGTGGGGCTTCTCCAACCGCATGCTCGACAACTCCTTAGTGCTGTTAGCCAGTGCTGCGGAGAAAAAAGATGCCGCGTAGAACCAAGATTCTAGCGACACTCGGCCCCGCCACTCACCATGCAGAGGGTATTCGCGGGCTGATTCTTGCCGGCGTTAATGTCTTTCGCTTGAACTTCTCTCACGGCAGCGCCGCAGAGCATTCCATGCGCGCCGCTATGATTCGAGAAATTGCCCTGGAACTCAAAACGCCAGTGGGTATTCTCTGCGATATGCAGGGCCCGAAGATTCGTATCGGCAGCTTCCTCAACGATATGAAAATCGACCTAGCCGAGAATGATAGCTTTGTACTCAACAGCCAGATCGATGTTGATTCCGGTGATCAAGATGGCGTTCATATCGACAGCGACCTGCTCAATGATATCAATGCCGGTGATACCCTATTACTCGACGATGGTCGCATGACCTTTTTGGTCGAATCACGCAACCCCCACTCGGTCACCTGCCGCGTAGTTCAGGGCGGTGTGTTGTCGAGCAAAAAAGGCGTGAACAAATTTGGCGGCGGTCTCTCAGCTCCAGCTCTCACTGAGAAAGACAAGGCGGATATTAAAACTGCCGCATCGCTAAAGACCGATTATCTAGCGATCTCATTTGTGCGTTCAAAAGATGATATTGAAGAGACTCGTGAACTGCTGGTTGCAGCAGGCAGTGGCGCTCATATTATCGCCAAGATCGAACGCGCCGAAGCCATTACCGATGAATTTTTACCTGGCATTATCGCCAGCGCTGATGGCGTGATGGTTGCTCGTGGCGACCTCGGGGTTGAAATTGGCGACGCCAATCTAGTGGCTGTGCAGAAGCAGCTTATTGAAGCTGCCAATGCTGCTAACAAAGTTGTAATCACTGCCACCCAGATGATGGAGTCGATGATTACCGCTTCTACTCCTACTCGCGCAGAAGTCTTCGATGTAGCCAATGCCGTACTCGACGGCACCGATGCAGTAATGCTCTCAGCCGAAACTGCAGTGGGCATGTACCCAGTTGAAACAGTCAAAGCTATGGTGCGAATCATTGATGGTGCAGAACTGCACCCTCTGGCACAGCGCTCCAAGCACCGAATTGATCAGACATTCGCCAGCATCGATGAATCTCTGGCCCTAGCGGCCATGTATGTAGCCAACCACCTTGAAGGTGTTAAAGCGGTTATCTGCATGACGGCAACTGGCTTTGCGCCACTGATTATGTCGCGCATTACCTCTTCACTACCAATTTATGCGATGGCAGAGAAGCTCGGCACCTGCGAGATCACTGCACTCTATAAAGGTGTAATACCAGTACCTTTTCACGCTTCAGAGCT
>JAFMBU010000235.1 GCA_017858295.1 Porticoccaceae bacterium
TACAGTGCACAGGCCACTGGCTGATCGTCGATCCAAGCCACGGCCATCGCGATTTGGTCGGGCATGGTCTCAGCAATCTGAGTAAAAAATGCTTCAGTTAGATAGCCGCGGCTACCATTGCGCTTGGCGTAGGTGCGCTCATAGAGCTGGTAGAAGAGGGCCCAGAGATCGGGGCTGATATGGGGACCCATTTCAATGCTCACCCGAATACCCTGAGCGGCGACATCGGCGCGCTCTTTGCGCACCATTTTGCGTTTGCGGGAATTCATTGTCGCGAGAAAATCATCGAAGTGCTGATAGTCGCGGTTGTGCCAGTGATATTGCACACCGCTGCGCTGCAACAGGCGTGGATCCTTAAATAGCTGCCGATGTTCTGATGAGGGAAATAAGAAGTGCCAGCTAGAGGCTCCAGTATCTGTTGCCACCGAAATCACTTCGTCTATAAATGTATTGCATTCATCTTGGTTCAACGGCCGCTGTGAACGGACTCGAGGGCCAGTGGACGGAGTAAAGGGGATCGCGGTCACTAGCTTAGGATAGTACTCGAGGCCGTTCTGGTGATAGGCATTGGCCCAGGCGTGATCGAAAACATATTCACCCATGGAATGATCTTTAAGATAGAGAGGCATTAGGGCAGGGCTATTTTTATCCGCCGTGCTAGAACTTCCCTCTGGAACCTCGCTGTCATGCTGCAATCGAAGATGCACAGGATACCAACCGCTGGTGTCACAGGCGCTGCCGCTATCTTCAAGCGCCTGCAAAAATTCATGGCGCAGAAAGGGGTAGCTAAGGGCAGTGGTATTCAAAGTGATTACTCAATTGGGCCAGGATAAATCATTGTACGTGGTCACCGCGGAACATGATCAAAAATATCTGTTCTGTATCCCCAGAGTGGCGCGCCGCTTAAACCGTATTAAAGCTGACTTTTTTTTGGGTAAAGATTGCCAGTAGGGTATCATTGCGCCCTTCAAATCTATTCATCCCAGTACGGAGACTCAAGAATGATCGTCAAACCACGCGTCCGCGGCTTTATGTGCATTACCAGCCATCCTGTTGGCTGTGAAGCCAATGTTAAAAACCAGATCGACTTCATCAAATCTCAGCCTGCGATCGAAGCGCCAAAGCGCGTCTTAGTGATCGGTTCGTCGACTGGTTATGGTCTGGCCGCACGGATTACCGCCGCCTTTGGTAGTGGCGCTTCGACACTGGGTATATTCTTTGAAAAGCCTGGCACTGAAACCAAGCCTGGCACTGCCGGCTGGTACAATTCCGCGGCATTCCACAAATATGCTGATCAGGACGGCCTCTATGCAAAAAGCATCAATGGCGATGCCTTCTCCGACGAGATTAAAGCCAAGACCATTGAGACAATTAAGCAGGATCTCGGCCAGATCGATCTGGTGATCTACAGTCTTGCCGCGCCTCGTCGGCAGCACCCAAAAACCGGTGAAGTATTTAACTCAACCCTCAAGCCCGTGGGTAAAGATATCACCATGCGCGGCATTAACACCGACAAAGAGACTATCCAAGAATTTAGCTTGTCAGCGGCCAATGACCAGGAGATTTCTGACACGGTTGCAGTGATGGGTGGCGAAGATTGGCAGATGTGGATTGACGCTCTGGACGAAGCTGGCGTATTGGCCGAAGGCGCTAAGACCACGGCCTTTACTTATATTGGCGAGAAGATGACCTGGGATCTCTACTGGGATGGCACCATAGGTCAGGCCAAAAAAGACCTCGACAAGCGGGTATTGTCGATTCGCGATAAGCTCGCGGTTTCTGGTGGCGACGCTCGTGTATCTGTACTCAAGGCGGTTGTCACTCAGGCGAGTTCAGCGATTCCAATTATGCCCTTGTATCTGGCCATGCTTTTCAAAGAGATGAAGCGCGACGGCAGTCACGAAGGCTGCATAGAGCAGCTTTATCGCCTCTATAGCGAATGTCTTTACAGTGCCGATCCGCGCACTGATGAAGAGGGTCGCTTGCGCTGCGACGAACTTGAGTTGCGCCCCGAAATACAGGCCGCAGTGGCCGCATCTTGGGCCCAAATCAGTACTGAAAACCTTGCTCAGCTGACTGATTTTGCCGGTTACAAGGAAGAGTTTTTGACCCTCTTTGGATTTGGCGTCGAGGGCGTTGACTACCAAGCTGATGTTGCTACCGATGTCCCTATAGCTAGCCTGGTGTAATCCCTCTAATGGTTAATTAGTGATTGTCGACCCTACTCAAATCCACTGGATTGAACAACGTTTATGAGCTCAAAAGCCACCCAATTTAGACTCGTACTACTGCATCCCCGCTACTGGCTGATTTGGTTTGCCTTTGGGCTGTGGCGGCTGATCACTGTGCTGCCATTTCCGGTGTTACTGCTTATCGGTAAAGGTATAGGGCTGATTTTTTATGCTATTCCCGGTCGCCGCAAAATTATAGCTCGGCGCAATATTGAAATCTGTTTTCCCGAACTCAGTGAAACCGAGGTTAGGGCTTTATTGAGAGCCAATTTTATCAGTACCGGTATTGCGGTGATGGAAGTGGGGATCTCATGGTGGTGGTCGAAAAAGCGGTTTAGCAAGCTGATGCAATTCGAAGGTTTAGAGCATCTTGAGGCAGTTAAAGACCGCGGCGTTATGGTCCTGGGTATTCATTACACCACCTTAGAAGTGGGCGCAGCGGCGCTGTCATCGAAGTGGGAAATGGATGGTATGTATCGCGCCCATGGCAATGCGGTTTACGATTTTCTTCAGGCTCGAGGCCGCCTCAATCAATCGATTGGCGACAATGCGGTGTTTGAGCGGCGCGATGTCCGAGGCACCATGAAGGCGCTAAAAAACGGTCATTCTCTCTGGTATGGGCCAGATCAAGACTACGGCTTACGCCAGGGTCTGTTCGCCCCATTTTTTGGTGTTCAAGCGGCGACTGTATATGCCACCGCGCGCTTTGCCGAAAAGACTGG
>JAFMBU010000236.1 GCA_017858295.1 Porticoccaceae bacterium
AAAGAGCTGCGCCCTCACCTGTTGGATATTTCCACAGTTGCCGACACCTTAGTTAGCTCTCACCCCAATGCGGGTCTGCCCAATGAATTTGGCGGCTATGATTTAGACGCTGATGCCATGGCTGAGACGGTGGCTGAATTTGCCAGCGCCGGCTTACTCAATATTGTCGGTGGCTGCTGTGGTACCACCCCTGACCATATCCGCGTCATTGCTAAGGCTGTGGCCAATATGGCGCCCCGCGTTATACCTGAGATCGAGCCCGCCTGTCGTCTCTCCGGACTCGAACCTTTCACCATCAAGAGTGACTCACTGTTTGTCAATGTCGGCGAGCGCTGCAATGTCACAGGTTCAGCTGTCTTTAAACGCCTGATTCTTGAAGAGAACTACGATGCCGCTCTGGAAGTCGCCCGCCAGCAGGTTATTAATGGCGCCCAGATTATCGACATCAATATGGACGAAGGCATGCTCGAGTCGCTGCCAGCCATGGTCAAGTTTTTAAATCTGATTGCCGGTGAGCCGGATATTTCCCGCGTGCCGATTATGGTGGACTCGTCTAAATGGGAAGTAATTGAAGCTGGACTGAAGTGCATTCAAGGCAAATCAGTGGTTAACAGTATCAGCCTTAAAGAAGGTGAAGCTGAATTTATCGAGCGAGCCAAGCTGTGCAAAAAGCACGGTGCCGCGATTGTGGTAATGGCCTTTGACGAAGATGGCCAGGCAGATAATCTAGAGCGTCGCAAACAGATCTGCCAGCGGAGTTATGACATGCTGGTAAATGATATTGGCTTCCCGGCGGAAGATATTATCTTTGACCCCAATGTCTTTGCCGTGGCCACGGGTATTGAAGAGCATAATCGCTACGGTCTGGATTTTATTGAAGCCAGCGGCTGGATTAAACAGAACCTGCCCCATGCGCTCATTAGCGGCGGCATCTCCAATGTCTCATTCTCTTTCCGCGGCAACAACCCGGTGCGTGAAGCGATCCACTCGGTATTTCTCTACCATGCGATTCGCGAAGGCCTGACCATGGGCATAGTCAACGCCGGCCAGTTAGCAGTTTATGACGATCTACCGGAAGAGCTGCGCCAGGTGGTTGAAGATGTGGTGCTGTTCCGTAACGCTGAAGGTACCGACGCACTGCTAGCCATAGCCGATAAATATCGCGGTGACGGCTCTAAGCAGGCCTCAGTGGAAGATCTCAGCTGGCGCGATGCCGACGTTAATCGTCGCCTTGAGCACAGTCTAGTGAAGGGCATCACCGCCTATATCACTGAAGACACTGAGGAGGCGCGACAACAGGCCGAACGCCCGCTGCATGTTATTGAAGGCGCGCTGATGGACGGTATGAATATAGTCGGCGACCTTTTTGGCTCGGGAAAAATGTTTTTACCCCAGGTGGTGAAGTCTGCCCGGGTTATGAAACAGGCCGTGGCCTATCTGCAGCCCTTTATCGAAGATGAAAAAGACGCCACCGCCAGCACCAATGGCAAGATTCTGATGGCCACGGTGAAAGGTGATGTCCACGATATCGGCAAGAATATTGTTGGCGTAGTGCTGCAGTGCAACAACTACGAAGTTATCGACCTCGGCGTAATGGTCTCTGCGGAAAAAATTCTCACCACCGCCCGTGAAGAGAATGTGGATATTATTGGCCTCTCAGGTTTAATTACCCCCTCTCTCGACGAGATGGTGACACTGAGTAAAGAGATGCAGCGTCAGGGCTTTACTGTGCCACTGATGATTGGCGGTGCCACCACATCCAAGGCTCACACCGCGGTGAAGATCGCTCCAATGTACGAGAATAATCAGGCTATCTACGTCTCTGATGCCTCCCGTGCCGTGGGCGTCGCCAGCAAGCTAATTAGCAAAGAGCACCGCGACGGCTTTATCGCCGATATCCGCCGTGACTATGACGCGGTGCGACTGCGCACAGCCAATAGAACGCCCAGGGGAACTGTCTATACTTACCCGGACGCCATTAAGCAGAAGCCACAGATCAACTGGCGCGACTATCAACCCACCCTGCCGGCCAACCCCGGTATCACGGTGATCGACGACTATCCATTGGAAACGCTGGTCCCCTATATTGACTGGACGCCCTTCTTTATCACCTGGGATCTGATTGGCAAGTATCCAAAGATTTTCCAAGACGAAGTGGTTGGGGACGCTGCGACTACATTGTTTGCCGATGCTCAGATACTGCTAAAGGACATTATCGATAATAAGCGCCTAACCGCCCGAGCCGTGTTTGGTCTCTGGGAGGCTAATACAGTGAACCATGACGATATTGAAATCTACGCTGAAGATGGCTCAACTCAGGCTCGCCTGCACCATATTCGCCAGCAGATTCAAAAGCCCGGCGCCAGTGAAGAGCTCTGCTCTCTGGCCGACTTTGTCGCGCCAAAAGAGACTGGCATTAAAGATCATATAGGAGCCTTTGCAGTGACCACTGGCATAGGCGCCGACGAGTTGGCTGCGGAATATGAAGCCAAGCACGATGACTACAATGCGATTATGGTGAAAGCCTTGGCCGACCGACTGGCTGAGGCCTTTGCGGAGCACCTCCATGAGCGTGTGCGTCGGGAACACTGGGGTTATGCAGCAGATGAAACTCTAGACAATGAAGCCCTGATCAAAGAGAAGTACCGTGGTATTCGCCCAGCGCCGGGCTACCCCGCCTGCCCAGATCATACCGAGAAAGGCACCTTGTTTGAGCTGCTTGATGTGGAGAGCAATATAGGTCTGTCACTTACTGATAGCTTCGCCATGACACCGGCTGCAGCGGTCAGTGGCTGGTACTTCGGTCACCCAGATGCAAAGTATTTTAATACCGGAAAGATTGCTCCCGATCAGGTTGAGTCTCTGGCTCAGCGCAAGAGTATGGCATTAGCTGATATGGAGCGCTGGCTGACACCGGTGTTAATTGATTAGACGTTGGTTGTTGGGTTCAG
>JAFMBU010000237.1 GCA_017858295.1 Porticoccaceae bacterium
CTGCATAAGATCCATTCGGTTCGCTGCGCTCTCTCAGGATGACTGCGCTTTGCGCAGTCACCGGCGGCGCTTTCGTGCTAGATGATCAAACAGTGCAATATACTGGCCAGTGAGCTTATGCGACGGTGCATAATAAATCAGTGGCGCACATTCATTGTGGGACTCTTTCATCTTTACAGACTGATTCAGATAGGTGGGAATCACCGGCAGCTTCTCTTTCTTCATTTCAGCAATCAATCGACTGGGCAATGAAGCAGTGGGCTGAAACTGATTGACCACAATACCCCCAACACTGAGGCCCTCATTGTGGTCCTCACGAATTTCGTAGATCACATCGAGAATTGAATAGAGCGCCTGGCGCGAAAAGGCATCGCAGTCGAAGGGAATCAAGACTATATCGCCAGCGATTAAGGCCGAGCGAGTATAGAAATTTAATGCCGGTGCCGTGTCTATATAGATCTCATCAAAGTCCCTATCGAGCTTGTTTAATAGATCCCGTAACTTGTAAATCTTCTGCCGTGACTCAAGCTTGTGCTCAAGGGCCAGCAGATTAACGCTGGAGGGCAGTACAAAGAGATTTTCATAGGGCGTTTCATGGACATAGTCCAGGGCTTCATTGAGTTTCGAGGAGAACTCTAGGGTGCCATCAAAGTAATCAGCAACCGTATTCTCCTCGGGACTGTCGCCGAGCAGATAATGAGTGGAATTACACTGGGAGTCTAAATCCACTACCAGAGTACGCTTGCCTCTTGAGGCGCTAATGGCTGCCAGATTGCAGGTGATGCTGGATTTTCCGACGCCGCCTTTCTCGTTAAAAATAACTCTGCGCATTTGATTCACTCCATTATTTACAAATCAGGACTGATTCTACCCAAACTTAAGGCTAAAGCCACAGTCATGTTCGAATGCTGTGGGCAATACAGTCAAAATCAGCTGCTGGGGTAGAGCGGTTTAAGCTCCGCCTTGGCAGTTTGAGAACCCGCTTTGGGCACTATGGCACTGCGTATTAAATTGACCAACAGTTGTAAATCCGGCTGTTGCTCCGAACTGCTGTTGTAGAGGGCCTGATCGAGCAGATCGAACTGTTGCTGCAGCTCAGAGTTATCCAATAATAGGGCGATCTCAGCCAGAGTTTTAACTCTCTGCTGAGGAAAAATACAGCGACCCCAGGCCAGAATACTATCGCGCAATGGCGCTAGTTCAGATTTCCGTGCCGCTCTTTCTATATTGGTAAGCAGCTGTTTAAGCTCTAGTCGGGCGCTATTTAAACCGCTCAGATCTCTCTGTGGCTTGGGTGTAGTTGGTCGGCGCAGCCAGGCTATTAATAAGAACATCAATAGCAGTCCATTACCCGCCAGGGATAGCTGCAGAGCTAGAGATGAGCGCAGCTCCTCCATAAATGACTTTGGCATCTCTGGTGCAGAGGCTATGGCGCTGATGTTTGCGCCAGCTGCCGGGGTAGGCGAACTTATATAGGGATTTACTCCTGCCACTTCAGCAGCGGCCACCTGAAGGGTTACGGCGTCGAGTTTGGCGGTCTGCATTCGCTGTTTGCCACTGTCCCACCAGCGCACTGTTACTGCAGGCAGGGTTATCTCTCCCGGGCGATTGGGTACCAGGGCAAAGGATTCACGGCGAATGCCGGTGACGCCCGAAGCATCAGCGCTATCATCTAGCTGAGGCTGATCAGGATAAATTTTATAGGCATCACTTTCACTGAGGACCAGAGGCATAATCTGAGCACCGGTTAGGCCCTTGGCTGTAATGCTGATATTGCGCGTTATGGGCTCTCCCACTGTTAACTGATCCAGTGGGCTGCTCCACTGCTGATCCAAGCGGATGCTACTGGCTGGCATCCAGTTATCTATGTCTATATGGGCGGGTCTTGCCATGACATCAATGGTTTTGCCATCAGTACTGCGAATAATACGGTTGCCTCTGGCGCTAAAACCACCGTAGCGATTATTGCTCGCTTCATAAGCGGAAAAACGCAGGGCGGGAATTTGCAGTTTGCCGCTGGCCTGAGGGAAGAGGGCGTAGACGATTTCCACCACCTGATAATTTTTGCCGGCAACATTTTTTTGAAATTGTGTCTCCGAGACTTTCTGCATCAGGGCATCGTCAACCTTGAGGGGATCCAGCCCTAGGTCGCTGAGTCGCACCGAGGTGTAGAGTCGGTGAGTAAGCAGCAGCTGCTCCTGAATATAGACCTCGGATTTATCCACGATGGTTTCGGTATACACCGGTTGCCCCACTGCCGAGGTAGCACTGGCTTTGCGCACGGTAATTTCGATGGCATTGCTGATATCTTTTTTGTACTTGATCGATGGCACTAGGAGTCGGCCAGTGCGTTTTGGCGCCAACAGTAGATTCCAGTCTGTAAAGGACTGGCTCTGTCCATTGACCCTTGAATACTGCTGCTGGCGGCTGGTGGAGAGAATCTCGAAGTCACTTTCAATAACACTGAAGTCCGGTTCGCCCAACAGCGCTTGCGAGTCTAGGCGCACCAGAAGCTGCAGGGTTTCATTGCTGTCGATAATGGTGCGGTCAGCTGTGGCAGTGAGGGTCGCCCAGCTATGGCTGCAGGCCAGCGCCAAGAGAGCTGTCAGTGCCATGGAATAGATGCGTTTCGGCAAAGTATTTTTTACAGTCATATTGATCATTACTACCAGCGCTCTTGCTGTTCATTATTGGGAGGTACTGGGCGGCGCTGCTCAAGTGCGCGCTGCCGGGATTGGTAGCGGAATTTTTCCCGCAGCAAGCCACCAGGATCATCTGGAACGCGGCGCAGCCACTGTTCCAGTTCTTGCTGGGCCTGCTTGTCGGCTTCACTTTCTTCTTCGGTAGGTTCGACGGCATTCTGCTCTTGTTCCTTTGCCTCTTGCTGCTCTCGCTGTGCCTCTTCTTGCTGAGACTCCTCCTCAGACTCGTCTGGCTC
>JAFMBU010000021.1 GCA_017858295.1 Porticoccaceae bacterium
TTTTCAATAATCGAACCAAAGCGAATCGCGTCCCAGATAACCGGTTCGTTTTTCTTGCTCAGATCAATTGTCTTGGCGTAGCAACCGCCTTCAATATTAAACACTGTGCCTTTACCCCAGCCGTGCTCGTCGTCGCCGATCAAGTAGCGATCTGGGTCCGCTGAGAGGGTGGTTTTACCTGTGCCAGAGAGGCCGAAAAATAGTGCTGTATCGCCGTCTTCACCGACATTGGCGGCACAGTGCATAGACATAACGTGTTTTTCAGGGAGCAGGAAGTTCTGCACTGAGAACATGGCTTTCTTCATTTCACCTGCATAGCGCATACCAGCTAACAGAACTTTGCGCTGACCAAAATTAATCAGAACTACGCCATCGCTATTAGTGCCGTCACGATCCGGGTCGCAGACAAAGTTGGCGGCGTGGAGGATTTTCCATGGCGCCTTGTTGGCGGGATTATATTTGTCGGTGCGAATAAACATATTGCGCGCGAACAGACTGTGCCAAGCGGTTTCGGTAGTGACCTGGACCGGAATATAGTGTTCAGAATCCTGCCCCACATGAAGCTCAGAAACGAAACGCTCCTGACCGGCGATATATTCAGCAACACGCTCCCAGAGCGCGTCAAACTTGCCTGCATCAAAGGGGCGATTGACCGAGCCCCAGTCTATGGCATCGGTGGAGCTAGGCTCGTCGACTATGTATCTATCTGCGGGAGATCTCCCGCTGCGGTGGCCGGTGGTGGCAACAAATGCGCCAGTGTCGGCAAGATGTCCCTCCCCGCGTTTAATGGCTAGTTCAACAAGCTCGGTGGACCCGGGGTCTCTGTATACAGCAGCGTTGGTCATTCTCTTCCTCTCTTCCAAAGGGTGAACGATTTAAGGTGTTCTTGCGATCTAAAAATGGAGCACGATTATGCCAGAAAAGCGCAGCTAATCTAAGTGCGGATACGGAATATCTTTGGCGTTTGAATTTTAGTGTAGCAGAGGTTTTGGAGGGTCAAATAGCTGGCTGACATCAGCCGCACTGAAGCGGTATTCCTGTGAGCAAAATTGGCAGTGAATCATAATCAGGCCCTGCTCTCTGGACAGTTCCATGACTTCTGTGCGCCCTAGAGAAAGCAGTGCATTTTCGGTTCGTTGGCGTGAACAGCTGCAGGAAAACTGCATTGATTTGGCGTCAAATAGGCGCAGTTCCTGCTCATGGAATAACCGATATAACTGATCATTATGCGAAAGTTGCAGTTGTTCGTCGCTTGAGAGGGTTTCAAATAGAGTCGAAACCCGCTGCCAGTCCTCTAGACTTTCCTCGCGATCGCCCGACGAGGGGGGCAGCTGCTGAATAAATAATCCGCTGGCAATCTCTGAGTTCGAGGCGAGCTTGATTTTGGTTGGTAGCTGTTCAGATTGATAAAAATAAAATTCGAGACACTTGCTCAGATTATCTTCGTCCAAAGGGACTACCCCCTGATAGCGCTCTCTGCCCTCGGGTTCTAGGGTAATGGCCAGTGTCGCCTTGCCGAGCAGTTCTTGTAATGTACTGAGGTCACCTAAATTGTCAAAGTCGCCACGCACTATGCCGCGCAGTTTATTGTCCTGAGAGCATTCAGCCATGATCGCTGTTATGGGGCCACTGCCGTTGGCTTGCACAGTAATCATACCGCGATGTTTGAGGCTCGAGCTAAGAAGGCTCGCCGCGGCGAGAAATTCGCCAAACAACAGTTCAACCTGAGGCGGATATTTTTGCAGCGCTAAAAGATCCAGATAGCTTGCGGACAGTGTAGTGATTTCACCACGGATATCCGTGCTCTCGAAGATGAAGCGCTGAAGTGTGTCGTTGTCTTTATTTTTCATGGCCGCATTGTACTGATATTTTCCACAGGGCCTACTTTATTTAAGTGAAATCTAGGGCTTTTTGAATTAAAACCACCGCTTAATTATTTAAAAATCGGTGAATTTGGCGGCGCTGTTTTTTATTTGGTTTACCGTCGCTGATCGACGAGCCATTGGCGGCTTTGCGCAGCGCGCTGTCCTTCTCTCTGAGGGCAATGCTTTCAGCAGTTTCAGCGTAGAGTAAGAGTGCCTCTGGTGCGCCCCGGCGCTGCTCTGATAGGCCTATAACCTCGACGGTTTTGCTGTCAAAGCCCTGGCGAATGGTCAGGATGGTGCCCAGTTCTAGCTGGCGGCTGGCTTTGGACTTATTGCCATCTATATGAACTTTGCCACCTTCGATGGCCGACTTGGCCAGAGAACGTGTTTTAAAAAAACGTGCGGCCCAGAGCCACTTGTCGATGCGCACCTTGTCCATTGTTTAAAGTAATCCTTCGCTGGTCATAAGATGAGCAAATGAATCAAGCATTGGAAAGTTGGATGGCTGGCGTCTAGCGGTCTGACTGTCCGGCTGTTCTATGGATAACAGATGTGCGATACCAAACTTCTCAGCAGAGCGCAGCACCGGCTCTGAGTCGTCGATAAACAATGTGCGTTCAGGGTCGAAGCTAATATTCTTTTGTAGCTGCTCCCAAAAGCGCTGGTCTTCTTTTGGCTGGCCATAGTCGTGAGAGGAAATAACCGAGTCTAGATGAGCGTCAATACCGGTTAGGGAGAATTTTAGGTCGACACTGTCGCGATGGGCATTGGTCACCAGTACACGCTGCTTGTTATGGGTTCCCAATACTTCGAGAAATGAGCGAGCATGGGGACGATAGCCGATAAGGTGATCGATTTCCTGTTTTAGGGCCAAAATGTCCAGATCAAATTCTTCAGACCAGAAATCAGTGCAATACCAGTTTAGGGTTCCCTGAAAGTCACTCATGCGTCTGGCGAGTTTTTCGGCGACCTGCTCTAGGGACATATTATGCTGCTCGGCATAGCGTTTAGGCAGATGCTGCATCCAGAAAAAGGTATCGAAATGCAAGTCTAGCAGTGTGCCATCCATGTCCAATAGTACGGTGTCGATGTCGCGCCAATTTAGCGTCATTATTATTAATCCAGCGATTGCATAGGGTTGTTAGGTCTAGAAGAGATCATCTGGCAGGCTGTCGGCCGCTGCGCCGGGCAGGGTTTCACCGTCGATCAATTCAGGCACATTTTCTGTTCTAAAAAATTCAAAAATACCACTTTGATTTGGCGCCACACGCTTGCCGGTTTTGGCGTCAATTTTTACCATAACTATTCCATCTGGCTGCGGTCGCTCTATATTGGCTTTGCCATCAAGGGCCTGACGAGCAAAGTCGATCCAGATTGGCAGTGCGGCGGAGCCACCGTATTCATTGCGCCCGATCTTAGCGTTATTGTCGAATCCAACCCAGGTGGTCACGGTCAGGTGTGGCGAGTAGCCAGAAAACCAGGCATCTCTAGGGCCGTTAGTGGTTCCGGTCTTGCCCGCCAAATCAGTGCGCTTGAGCACTTTTGCTTTGACGCCAGTACCGCGTAAAACAACATCTTTCAACATAGAGTCGATCAGAAAAGCAGTTTGTTTATTGACTACTCTAACGGCTCTAGGCTTGGCTGCATCATCAGTTGGTCGCTGCTGCAGTGCGCTTTTAATCACTTCTAAACTTTTGCGCTCCTCCTCGGCTATTGATTCATCGGCGAGACTGTTGAGCAATTCCTCCAGCTGCATATCCACTTGACTAACAGCTGCGGAGTAGGTTTTTACATCGCTTGCAGAGGCATTCGTCGCCAATGGGATAGGGTTTGTAGGAGTGATTTCGCGATCATCTGCGTCACAGCTATCGCAAATTGTCATTGGCATCGCTTGATAGATAATATTGCCGTCGCGGTCGATCACAGTGTCTAGCACATAGGGCGCAACACTGTATCCACCATTGGCGAGAATATTGTAGGCACTGGCTACCTTGAGTGGTGTTAAGGCGTGGCTTCCCAGAGCCAAAGACAGGTCTATAGGCATATCGCCGGTATCAAAACCGAACGCCTGCAATCCCTCCAGAGTCCGATCAATACCCATGCGGCGCAGTAGTCTGATCGACACCATATTGCGCGAGCGATAGAGTGCCTCGCGCAGGCGAGTGGGACCATAGAATTTGCCGCCGTCGTTTTCCGGTCGCCACATATCTTCTAAGTTTTTGTCGTTAAACACCACTGGCGCATCATTGATAATCGAAGCCGGTGTAAAACCACTGTTAAGTGCAGCGGCATAGATAAAGGGTTTAAAGTTTGAGCCCGGCTGACGCAGAGCCTGGGTTACCCGATTAAAGCGGCTGTGGCGAAAGTCAAAGCCGCCGACCAATGTGCGGATAGCACCGTCCTGGGGGTTGAGTGCCACTAGTGCAGCCTGCACTTCGGGCATCTGCGCCAGAGTGGGAGAGCCATCCTCGCGTCGTACTATGCGTATCAAATCGCCGCGGCTAAATAGGTCTAAGGCGCTGGTAATAGGTGCACTGCGGGCATTGACAGTTTTATATAGGCGCAGGTTTTTAAGCCCATCGAGCCAGTTTAACTCTTCAATATCACCGCTGCGGTTAAGTACCCAGAGACGGTCATCGGCCACATCGCTGACAATAACTGGCTCGAGTGTGCCAAAAGTTGTCGTCTTGCTCAGCAATTCAGACCACTCGTCCTCCGCCACTGCGGTCTTTTCTGGGCCGCGATAGCCGTGCCGTTGGTCATAGGCAAGAATGCCAGCTTGCAGGGCATCGACCCCCTGCTTTTGCATGGTCGAATCAATAGTGGTGATTGCAGAGTAGCCTTCGGTATAGGCCTTGAGGCCAAATTTATCCACTACCTGCTGGCGGACCATTTCGGCAATATAAGCGGCACTGAGTTCCGATATGGAGCCGTGGTAAGACGCCTGATCAGGCTCTTGTAGCGCGGACTGATACTGTTCCTCGGTGATATTGTCGAGTGATAGCATGCGCTTGAGTATCCAGTTGCGGCGAATCAGCGCGCGCTCGGGATTGGCAATTGGGTTGTAGGATGATGGCGCTTTTGGCAAGCCTGCAATCATTGCGCTCTCAGCTAGCGTCAGCTGATTGAGTTTTTTGCCATAATACACATTGGCTGCGGCACCAATGCCATAGGCTCTGTTGCCAAAGTAAATTTTGTTGGTATAGAGAGAGAGTATCTCTTGTTTGCTGAGGCCCTCCTCAATTTTAAAGGCGAGCAGGATCTCATTAAATTTGCGTGTGAACTCCTGACGATTACTGAGAAAGAAATTGCGCGCCACCTGCATAGTAATGGTGCTGCCACCACTGCGTATTCGGCCCGTAGTAATTAGTTCACCTGCAGCTCGAAGTAGGCCTGTTACAGCGATTCCGCTGTGTTCAAAGAAACCATCATCCTCGGCGGCGAGAAACGCATCGATCATTGATTGGGGGATTTCATCGAATGACACCGGCGAGCGCTTTTTTTCGCCGAACTCCGCAATAACTTTCAAATCTTGTGAATAGATTCGCAGTGGAATTTGTAACTCGATCTCCTTTAGTTCCTCGACTGATGGGAGTTTTGGGCTAAGGTAGAGGTACAAACAAGAGGCGACAATGAGAAACCCGCCTGTTCCAAGGAGGGCTAGCAGAGCTAGGGGTTTAATCAGTCTTCGCATAACTATCGCTTAGCCATAGGGTCATTGTTGCTTAGAATCTTACGTAAATGTCGCGTAAATAGTGGTTTAAGTCTTGTTGAATTGAGGACACCAATTTTCGGCACCGACCAAATCAGTGTCTATTATAGAGTGTAGGGAATGTGAAGTGCATCATTTGCAGGAATACCATCGGTTGTTACCGTGAGCCGCCACTTAGGAATGTGGGCAAGAGTAGCCTAAATAAAGGACTTATATAAGAAGATGGATTTTTTCGATTTTTTCACCAAGCCTTCAAAGCCCATGCTGGGAATGGATATTTCCTCGTCAGCGGTCAAGCTGATTGAGCTGAGTAAGACCGGTGATAGCTTTAAGGTCGAGGCCTATAAGGTCCTTCCGCTGCCACCAAATACCATAGTCGACAAAAATATCGCCGATCTCGACGCCCTGTCAGAGACTATAGCCGCCGTGGTAAAACGTTCGGGCACCAAGCTCACCGATATAGTATCAGCGGTGTCCTCCTCTTCGGTGATCACTAAAGAGATTGAATTGCCCGCTGGCCTCACTGAGTTGCAAATGGAAATGCAAATTGAAGTGGAAGCTGATCAATATATCCCCTATCCAATGGAAGAGGTAGCTTTCGACTTCGATGTCTTGGGTGAGGTGGAAAATAACCCTGATCTAGTTCGAGTTCTGTTGGCAGCCTGTCGCCAAGAAAATGTTGAACATCGCCGTCAGGCCCTCGAGATGGCTGGCTTCAATCCAAAAGTCATAGATGTAGAAAGTTTCGCCGTTGAGCGCGCCTACAAGCTTGTCGAGGGGCAGCTGGACGAGGTCAGTGATCAGGTGGTTGCCATTGCCGATATTGGGGCAAGTGTCTTTAGCTTTACCGTACTGGTGGACGGCAAGATTATCTATAGCAGAGAACAGCAGTTTGGTGGCAAACAACTTACCGAAGAAATCCAACGGCGCTACGGACTCTCCTGGGAAGAAGCCGGAGAGGCGAAGCGCAAAGGGGGGCTGCCGGAAGACTATGCCACGGAAGTCTTGGCGCCGTTTAAGGAGTCCCTCGTGCAACATATCACCCGCTCACTGCAATTTTTTTATAGCTCCAGTCACTTTAATTATGTGGATCAACTGTTTCTGGCCGGCGGTGTCTCGGCACTGGAGGGGCTGGTGGATGAAGTAGAGCAGGTGATAGGGCTGCCGACGGCTGTGGCCAATCCCTTTGCCAATATGCAATTACACAAGTCGATTAACCCGACCGCGCTGGCCAATGATGCACCGGCCATGCTGCTCGCCGTTGGCTTAGCCATGAGGAGTTTTGATTAAATGACTAAGATTAATCTACTTCCTTGGCGGGAAGAAGCCCGCGAACTGGAACGAAAAACGTTTCTCGGTAAGTTACTGGTCTCGGCCCTGAGTGCTTTTACGCTGGTCTTTTTATGGGTCTTGTTGGCCCAAAATCAATTGGACAACCAGAATTCCCGCAACAGCTACCTCCAGTCAAATATTGCCGAAATGGATAAAAAGGTGGCGGAAATCAGCCAGCTTAAAAACAAGAAGCAGGAAATGCTCTCGAGGATGAAAGTCATTCAGGATCTGCAGGGTAATCGCTCTGAGATTGTGAAGATATTTGATGAGCTGGTTCGGGCAGTGCCCGACGGTACCTATTTGGATTCACTGGAGCTCAATAATTCAACCTTTAAAGTATCCGGTTACTCCGAGTCCAATAACCGTATTTCCGCGCTGATGAGAAATTTGGATATGTCCCATAAATATGCTAATTCAAATCTCACCAAGGTGCAGCATGATGCAAGAATGGGAGAGCAGGGCAGCGTTTTTGATTTGCAGATGGAGATAGAACGACCAGCTCCAGCAGTATCAGAAAACACTCTCCAATAGAGCGGTTTAATCGAACCACTGCAACTCAATTGCGATAACAGAAAAAATTAATAGCAGGGATGTTATGTCATTTAAAGAGAGTCTAAGCGAACTTAAGGATATCGACTTTGCCGATCTGGATATTCAGCAGATTGGAGTTTGGCCTAAGCCATTAAAAACCATCTTGGTCGCATCAATCGTGTTTCTGATTATCGGATTGGGTTATTTTTTAAAAGTCAAAGATATCAGTCTTGCAACTGAGCGAGCAGTTGCCCAAGAGCACGAATTGCTGCAGCAGTATCAGCGAAAAGCCTTTCTCGCCGCCAATCTGGATGCTTATCGCCAGCAGATGATTGAGTTGGATGAAACCTTCGGCGCACTGCTCAAACAGCTACCCAAGGATACCGAAGTCCCGGGGCTGTTAGAGGATATTACTGAGGTTGCCTACGGTAGTGGGCTAGTGATGAAATCGATCAATCTGCAGCCGGAAATAGTTTCAGAATTCTATGTGGAGTTGCCGATTAAAATTGATGTCACTGGCGACTACCATGATTTCGGCTCCTTTGTCAGTGGCGTTGCTTCTTTGCCGCGCATAGTGACTCTCCATGATTACGTGATTAAGCAATCTGATGGCTCTCGCCTAAGTATGCAGATTGATGCTCGAACTTACAGATATAAAGCGGAGACAGAGCAATGAGCCAGGGTTTTGCCGCAACCGCACTGGTTGCTTTAGTCTTTTTGGTGACACTTGCAGGCTGTTCAAATGACCGTCAGCACGGTGATCTGGATAAGAAAATGAGCGACGCGCGCACTAGGCCTCAGGGCGTTATAGAGCCACTTCCTGAATATCCGGCGGCGGAGCGCTTCAATTATTCTGCCCTGGCATTGCGCAGTCCTTTTGAGGCGCCAGTCGTTATTACTGGCGACGAGAAAGTTTCAGGCAGAGCGGTGTCGGCTCCAGACCAGTCGAGAACTAAAGAGCCCCTTGAGCTGATTAGTTACACATCGCTCTCCATGGTCGGAATACTGGCCAAAGGCAATCAGATGTGGGCGCTGGTGGATGACGGTGGAGGAAAGGTCCATCGCGTTAGAGGCGGCAATTATATAGGTAGGAATTTTGGCTTAATCACCAATATAAATCGCCGTGAGATCGAGATTATGGAGACCGTTCCGGACGGTAAAGGCGGATGGATTAACCGACCGCGCACAATGGCCATGGAAGAATGAGCAACTTGCTAGGGAAACAAAAAATGATCAGTCGAATCAAACGCAACATCTACTTTTTATTGGCGCTCTTGCCGGGACTTGCCGGTGCAGCAACTCAGGTAACAGATATTGAATTTGCTTCTCTGCAAGGGGATCAGTTTGAGATCAGATTGCAGTTTTCCGAGCAACCACCAAAGGCCAATGCCTATGAGATCGGTAATCCGGCACGATTGGTTGTGGATTTTCCTGGGGTGGAAAGCAGTTTGCCGCAAAAAAAATATGCTTTAGGTTTCGAGAATGCCAGTGAAGCGGTGGTTATTTCCGATGGTAGTCGAACGCGACTAATAGTCAATTTAAATCAATCCATACCTTTTGATATAGACAGTAAAAATAATAGCGTTACTGTGCGCGCAGGTGCTGGAACTGATATTGCAAGCCTGGTATCAAAGCCGTCAGGTTCTCCAGAAGCTACTTCTCAAGTAGCAAATACCGAGGAATCTAGCGTTACTAATACAGCCGCTGCTAAGACGTTTAAACCCGATACTTTAGCTGTTACCGAGGTCGATTTTCGTCGCGCTGAAGATGGTTCAGGCAGCATATACATTGGACTCAGCAAGCCTTCGGTCAATGTGGATATTGATCGCAGCAACCATCAGATTCAAATGTCTTTTTACCAGACGCAGTTGCCCGAGCAATTTGATCGGCGCCTAGATGTTGTAGATTTCGCCACGCCAGTTAAGACCATTGATAGCAAGCAGGAGGGAACTACTACCACGGTGACCATTGAGGCCTTGGGCCAATATGACTATCTCGCCTATCAAGCTGATGGTCAGTATGTAGTTAATATCAAGCCTCTAACCGATGCTCAGGTGGAGGAACAATCGAAGAAGTTTGCTTTTAATGGCGAGCGTTTAACCCTTGATTTCCAGGATATTGAGGTGCGCTCAGTACTGCAAATTATCGCTGAATTCACCTCTCTGAATCTGGTGGCCAGTGATACAGTCACCGGCAATATTACCCTGTGGCTGGACGATGTGCCCTGGGACCAGGCTCTGGAAATTATTCTTAAAGCCAAGGGCTTAGATAAGCGTCAAGAAGGCAATGTATTGATGGTCGCGCCAGCAGCTGAAATTGCCGAGCAGGAGCGCCTTCAGGTTGAGGCTAATAAGCAGCTTCAGGAACTGGCACCACTTGAAACGACTTTTGTGCGGATTAAGTACGCTGACGCCGCAGAAATTTTTGAATTGTTTACTGCCAGCCGTAGCGATGAGGGTCAGTCCAGTAGTGGAAGCCGTGAAGGCAACGCCACTACCACTATCCTGTCGGAGCGCGGCAGTGCCATAGTTGACGAGCGTACTAACACAATCATTCTCACCGACACGGAGGACAAGATTAATGCCTTTAAGCGTCTGATCGATGAAATTGATGTGCCGATCAAACAGGTATTAATTGAAGCGCGTATTGTTATTGCCAATACAGACTTCAAAAAAGAACTCGGCGTAACCTGGGGCTTGGCGGGTATAGATAAACTTGCTGGCGGCACTGTTGCCAATGCATTTGGCGACAAAACCCTGGGCTTTTCCGGACGTAGATCTGGATTAACACCAGGTGCTGGAGCGAAGGAAACCTTTACTTATTCCGCCGATGAGATCGAAACCGATGATGCTGGCATCACCACGTTTACTCGAAATTTTGATGTTGGATTGGCTGATAGTTTGGCGGTAGACCTAGGTGTTGATAATCCCACCGGCTCATTTAGCCTTGGTTATCTGACTGATAATTTTCTTATTGATCTCGAATTGAGCGCATTGGAGTCCGACGGATTTGGCGAAATTGTCTCCCAGCCAAAAGTTCTTACTGGCGACAAGCAGCAAGCGGTAATTAAGTCGGGAACTGAAATAGCCTACCAAAAGGCTACCTCGAGCGGCGCAACTAGCATAGAATTCAAAGAGGCGGTGTTGCAGCTTGAGGTTACTCCTCAGATCACACCGGATAATAGAATTATTATGGATTTGCTGGTTTCCCAGGATTCAGTGGGTGCATTTACCCCCACAGGTGAGCCGTCGATCGATATTACTCAGATCGAGACTCAGGCACTGGTCGGCAACGGGCAAACACTGGTATTAGGGGGTATTTTCCAAACAGAAGAAGTTAATGGCACGGACAAAGTGCCATTGCTGGGCGATTTACCCTTTTTGGGCAAGCTGTTTCGAAATGACCTGCGCAACATTGAAAAACGTGAAATACTAATTTTTATAACACCTAAAATAATTGACGATAATTTGCTGGATCGATGAAACCACAACATATATTTCTAGTTGGCCCCATGGGTGCTGGCAAAACCACCATAGGCAAACACTTGGCAGGATTGCTGGGTCTCTCGTTTATCGATGTGGATTCTGAAATTGAGGCTCGTGCTGGTGCCGACATTCAATGGATATTTGATATGGAAGGTGAGGTCGGTTTTCGCGAGCGCGAGAGCAAGGTATTGGCTGAGCTGGTGGCAGATAAGCAGCCAAAAGTCATAGCCACGGGGGGTGGAATTGTTCTTAGCGGTGACAATCGCGGGATCCTTCAGGCTAGTGGTCTAGTAGTCTACCTATCCGCCACATTCGAACAGTTAGTTGAACGCACCAAGCGGGACAAAACCCGGCCATTACTTCAGGTTGATGATCGTGAAGCGGTGATCAAGCAACTTATAGAAACTCGCAGCCCGCTATACAATCAAGTCGCTGATCTAGTGTTCCCGTCAGGGTCGACACAACCCCTCAAGTTGGCAAAGAAACTGGCTGAAGCTGTTTCTGCCCTATGATAAACTCCCGAGTCTAATTTTCGTCGCCACCCTGTGGCTGCGCCCTTACTAGTCTTAGTCAGAGTGATTCATGGCCTCAAAATCAACACAAGTTCAGGTTTCATTGGGTGACCGTTCCTACCCTATTTTCATTGGTTCCGATGAGATTCGCCGCGCTGATATAGCCAGCTATATCAGCGGCAAAAAAGTTCTGATTGTTACTAATGAGACTATTGCCCCCCTCTACCTTGAGTCGCTCAAGCGCCAGTTGACGGATAAACAAGTCGATAGCGTTATTCTCGCTGACGGTGAACAATACAAAAATCTCGGTACTCTCAATCTTATTTTTGACCAGCTAATTGGCAATCACCACGATCGCAAGACCACGCTGATTGCTCTGGGTGGCGGAGTGGTGGGGGATATGACTGGTTTTGCCGCCGCCTGTTATCAGCGCGGTGTGCCCTTTATTCAAATTCCAACCACATTACTGGCACAGGTTGATTCGTCGGTGGGTGGCAAGACCGCGGTCAATCATGCCATGGGTAAAAATATGATCGGCGCTTTCTATCAGCCCCAGGCAGTGATTATTGATACAGATACACTGTCGACGCTGCCGGATCGCGAGTTTTATGCTGGTCTTGCCGAGGTTATAAAATACGGCTTAATTGCGGATGCTGACTTTTTTCGGTGGTTGGAGAGCAATGTCGATCTATTGTTGCAGCGCGATAAGCAGGCACTGGCATACGCCATAGAGCTTTCATGTGTGTGTAAGGCGCGGATTGTTGCCGAAGATGAAACCGAGCAGGGCATTCGCGCCATTTTAAATTTAGGCCACACCTTTGGTCACGCAATCGAAACCTTCCAGAATTACAAGCAGTGGATTCACGGCGAAGCTGTAGCTGCAGGAATAGTTATGGCTGCACAATTATCGGTTATCAGTGGTGATCTGCCTGAAGCGGATCTGCAGAGAACGAAAGCGCTTTTGCAGCACTGTTCGCTGCCTGTGGCTCCCCCTGCAGATATGACTGCGGAAGATTTCACCCAGCTAATGCTCAGGGATAAGAAAGTCCTAGACGGGCAGTTGCGTCTGGTGCTGCTCAAGTGTCTTGGCGAAGCCTGTGTTACCGACCAGTTTGCAGTTGATCACCTCAATCAAGTATTGATCAAGGCCTGCACTGCTAATTGAGAGCCTAGAGTCATAAATTGTTGGGCTTTTTCGTCTCAATTAGGCTCCATCCCGCCGTTTAGTGCGTACAGACAATTGTCGAATAGTTTGGCAATGTGTAGAATGCGTCTCACTTTGTCTGGTTAGCCTGTCTGCGTTTCTCAAGGCTATTATCACTTTGCTCTTCAGTGCTGTTTTATTAGCGCATCCCAGCGCTGTTATAGCGCTGCGTGAAGAGTTTAACTTGGAATTTTACTTAGAGTTTATTTATGGCTCAGAGCTTATGTCGGCTTGACGATTTTAAAGATAATTGCGGTTTTGGACTAATTGCTCATATTAAGGGCAAGACAAGCCACAAACTGTTGTTGAACGCGGTTCAGGCACTTACCTGTATGACCCACCGTGGTGGTGTTGCTGCCGACGGTAAAACCGGCGACGGCTGTGGTCTATTGATGCAAAAGCCCGATAGCTTTTTGCGCACCGTATTGCGAGAAAGCCAGCAAATAGAGCTTCCTGAGCTCTATGCGGTCGGTGCCGTGATGCTGAATACTGACGAACAGCAGCGCAGTGCAGCGAAAAATATTCTCGAACAGGAGCTTAGTGCTCAGGGCCTGCGCATTCTCGCATGGCGTGAAGTCCCCACGGATGATAACTGCTTGGGTCCGATTGCGATTGAGTCGCTTCCCGCCTTTGAGCAGATTTTTGTCGGTCCCGGTGAGATCACCGATGAGAAGCGCTTTAGCGCGCGTCTATTTATGGGCCGCCGCAAGGCTGAGAAGCAACTGACTGAAGATAGCAGCTTTCATATTGCCAGTCTCGGTACCAATATTCTTAGCTACAAGGGATTGATGATGCCGGTTGATCTGCCGGGATTCTATTTGGATCTGGCGGACGAGCGTCTGGAAACTGCGATCTGTGTCTTTCACCAGCGCTTTTCCACCAATACTATGCCCCGTTGGCCACTGGCCCAACCCTTTAGAATGTTGGCCCACAATGGTGAGATCAACACCATCATGGGCAACCGCAACTGGTCAGTGGCACGCACGCCAAAGTATAAAACTGATTTACTACCTGACCTGGCTGAAGCCGCGCCGTTGGTTAATCGCACTGGTTCAGATTCATCTAGTCTGGATAACATGCTAGAGATGCTTGTTACCGGCGGCATGGATCTACACCTTGCAGTGCGAACTCTGGTTCCGCCAGCTTGGCAGAATGTTGAAGATCGCAATCCCGATCACCGCGCACTCTACGATTACCTCTCCATGCACCAGGAACCCTGGGATGGCCCTGCAGGTTTGGTGATTACTGATGGCCGCTTTGCGGTTTGTACCCTAGATCGCAATGGTCTGCGCCCCTCACGCTATGTGATTACCAATGATGACGTGATTACCGTGGCATCAGAGATCGGCGTGTACGACTACCGCAGCGAAGATGTGGTGGCCAAAGGGCGTCTTGGGCCCGGAGATATACTGTCAATTGATACGCAGGAGGGAAAAATCTTCTTCCGCGATGAGATTGAAGATCAGCTGGCTGCTCGCCACCCCTATAAAAAGTGGCTCAAAGAGGGTCGCTACGCCATAGAATCATCTTTCGATATGGACAGTATCGAACTTGAAGGCACTCTTAGTCGCGACCAAATTAAATGCTACATGAAGATGTTCCAGGTCTCCTTTGAAGAGCGAGATCAGGTGTTGCGTCCACTGGCTGAAGGCGGCCAAGAGGCCACCGGCTCCATGGGTGACGATATTCCCATGGCGGTGTTGTCCAAAAAACAGCGTAATCTGTTTGATTATTTCCGCCAGCAGTTTGCTCAGGTAACTAATCCGCCGATTGATCCACTGCGCGAAGCCATAGTGATGTCTCTGGGTGTAGAGCTCGGTCAGGAAGAGAGCGTCTTCGCTGAGAATCCTTATTTAGGTGCGCGAATTGGCCTGTCTAGCCCTGTGCTTTCTCCGCGTAAATACTACGCTCTAAAGCGCAATGAATTTGAGCAGTTCCCAGTCTCTAAATTTGCCCTTAACTACGATGCGACGGAAGAGAATCTGCAGCAAGCGATTCAGCGTGTTTGTGTTGAAGTGGCAGACGCGGTTCGCGGTGGCGCGGTTATCTGTATCCTCTCGGATCACAATATCAGCCCTGAGAAACAGCCGATCCATATCTTGCTAGCAGTGGGTGCTGTGCACAATCACCTGATTGAACAGGGTCTGCGCACTGATGCCAATATAGTTGCCAGCACTGGCTATGCACGAGATTCACACCAAATTGCCGCCCTAATCGGTTGCGGTGCGTCGCTGGTCTATCCTTACCTCAGCTACCATGTCCTCTGCGACCTGATTAGTAGCGGCGAGCTTTTGGTGGATGTGGATACAGCATTCAAACAGTATCGCAAAGGCATCAACAAAGGCCTGTTAAAAATACTTTCGAAAATGGGTATTTCCACCATCGCCTCATACCGCGGTGCTCTGTTATTTGAAGCCATTGGTCTCAGCACTGAAGTAATCGATCTCTGCTTCCCCGGTCTTGTCAGCCGTCTTGAAGGCGCCACTTTCGACGATATTGAAGTTGATCAAACAGCCCTTAAAAAGCTTGCCTGGAAACTGCGCAAGCCTATCGAGCCCGGCGGCCTGCTGAAATATGTCCACGGTCAGGAATATCATGCCTACAACCCAGACGTGGTTCAGACTCTGCATAGTGCGGTTCAGAATGGTGATTACAAGGCCTATACTGAATACGCTGGTCTGGTGAACAACCGTCCGGTCTCTTCGCTTCGTGACTTGCTGAAGTTGAGTGACACCTGCACGCCCATAGATATTGAGGCGGTCGAGCCTGTGGCAGATATCGTCAAGCGCTTTGACTCCGCTGGTATGTCTCTGGGTGCTCTCTCTCCTGAGGCTCATGAGTCTCTGGCAGAAGCCATGAACACCCTTGGTGGACGCTCTAACTCCGGTGAGGGTGGCGAAGATCCTGCCCGCTACGGCACGATTAAGTCATCGAAAATCAAGCAGATCGCCTCCGGTCGCTTTGGTGTTACGCCAGCCTATCTATCCAGTGCCGAAGTACTGCAGATTAAAGTCGCTCAGGGCGCCAAGCCCGGCGAAGGTGGTCAGTTGCCCGGTGGCAAGGTCAATGAGCTCATTGCTCGACTGCGCTTCTCGGTACCCGGTGTGACCTTGATTTCGCCACCTCCACACCATGATATTTATTCTATTGAAGATTTGGCCCAGTTGATTTTTGACTTAAAACAGGTCAATCCCAG
>JAFMBU010000238.1 GCA_017858295.1 Porticoccaceae bacterium
AACCATCGACCAATTGGTTAAAAGCCAACTGCTCTACCGCTGAGCTAACGGCCCTTCAAAGAGGTGCGTATCATACTGACCGGCTGCCAGAATTCAAGCGTTTTTTTGATATCTGGTGGGGTCTTTTATTCCAGCCTGTTCGAAGCCTTGTCGGCGCAGTCGGCAGCTCTCGCATTTGCCGCAGGCTTGGCCTTCTAAACTGGCCTGATAACAGGAGACGGTGTTGCTGTAATCAACTCCTAGAGCCAATCCAGCCTGCACAATTTGTCCTTTGCTCATGTCGATCAGCGGTGCATGAATCGATAGCTTCTGCCCTTCTACTGCGGCTTTGGTCGCTAGGTTGGCCATGGTTTCAAAGGCTTTTATATACTCGGGCCGGCAGTCCGGGTAGCCGGAGTAGTCGACGGCATTAACGCCGAGGAAGATATCGTTGGCGCCGAGCACTTCGGCCCAACCTAGGGCAATAGATAGGAATACGGTGTTGCGGGCGGGTACATAGGTGACCGGTATGCCGGTGGTTTCGGATTCTGGTATTGCGATGCTGCTGTCGGTTAGGGCTGAGCCGCCAATACTGCCCAGATCCAGCTTGACCACTTTGTGGGCGTGGACGGTCATTAACTCGGAGATTTTTTGCGCAGCGACTAGCTCTGAGCGATGACGCTGACCGTAGTCGAAACTGAGGGTGTAGCAGTCGTATCCTTGGCTTTTGGCCATTGCAACTACGGTGGTGGAATCCAGTCCGCCGGATACGAGAATTACAGCTTTCTTTGACATGTTTATTAGATTGTCCTGTTTTAAATAATTGCTTACTTGGGGCTAGTGGCCGGGTTGGTCGCCAAAGATATATTTGTGGGTCTGAATCTGCATGCGCAAATTGAGTTTGTCATGCAGCATCCATTTGGCCAGCTCTGCCGGTGGCAATACTCCTTGGCTGGGTGAGAAGAGTATTTCAGCTACCCTGCCCTGTAAACCGAGTTCATCGATTTTCATGCAGCTCCAGTCATAATCCTGGCGATCGCAGATCACAAACTTAACTTCATCATGGGGCAAGAGATATTCGATATTGCCATAGAGGTTTTTCGATACTTCGCCGGAGCCCGGGGTTTTTAGATCGACAATTTTAAACACCCTTGGGTCTACCTCATCTACTGGCATAGCGCCGCTGGTTTCTAAGGATACGCGGTAGCCCAGATCGCAGAGCTGCTTGAGTAATTCGATGCACTGAGGCTGGGCTAGGGGCTCGCCACCGGTGACGGTGACATATTTGGCGCCATAGTCGGCTACGGTGCTAAGAATGTCGCTGAGAGTCCATTTGCTGCCGCCTTCGAAGGCGTAGGCAGTGTCGCAGTAGCCACAGCGCAGTGGGCAGCCAGTTAGACGGACAAATACGGTGGGCAGGCCTACGGTGCTGGTCTCGCCCTGTAGGGAATGGAATATCTCGGTGATACGAAGTTCGGTTTCAGGCATGTGATTATTTTCTGCTTGGCTTGCGCGAGGGATTAAATGGCGGATTGCGCGCTATTAAAAATTATTCTTGAGATAACGCTGAGCTTTACTGGCAGCACCACCTGTGCCTCTCGAGGCTTTCTCAAGTAGCTTTCGAGCACGCTCTGTCTCTCCCAGCTGGTGATATATTTTGCCCAACTTAAAGGTCGCATCCATCGCCTTACCATGATTTGGGTGTTGCTCAACCACTAGGGTGAAGGCTTGACGGGCCATTTCATCCTGTCCTTGAAGTAGGTAAATCTCGCCGAGCCAGTAATAGGCATTAGCTGTATAGGGACTGGCTGGATAGTCGATAACATGCTGTTTAAAGGCTAGGGCTGCGGCATTGATATCACGCTCTTTAAGCAGCAGATTGGATGCCTGCGCATAATTTTGCGCAATCTCTTCAGTATTGATGACGGGTGCAAGCGATGGAGACTCAGATGTCATATCAAGAGTCTGCTCTAATGGCTCTGCTTCAACAGCATTCTCAGGTGATTCGGCTAGCACTTCCGATGGCTGGCCATCGATGTTGAGTTGCAAGTCACCATCGGCATCTACAGCAAATTCATCCGGAGTCGCGCCAGATTGCAGTGCACTGAGTCGTCGGTCTAGATCCAGGTAATCATCCATCTGACGCTGCTTAACGCGCTGTAATTCATAGCTGAGCTGCTCAACCAAACCACGCAGTTCACGCACTTCATTCTGCATCATCTGTGACTGGTTATAGCTGCTATCAACTGGCTGAGCTATTGGCCTAGCTGATGGCTGACCTGTTGACTGAAGCGACGGTTTTACGGCGCTATTGCTCAGATCTAATACAGGCGCGGTCTGGGCTGCAACATGGCTAGCTAAGGCTGGCAATAGCAGAGAGGTGGCAAGAACAAGGACCTGAGCAAGAGAAAATTTCATGGCGTGTAGAGGATAATCCTGTGTATAACAAATAGAGAAACGGCCAGAGTATGTCACAACCCCGGCCGCACGCTTAAATCTTTTTGGCTTATTTAACCAGCCAAAGGATTTTTTACTTCAACTCAACTCGACGGTTGAGGCCCCAGGCATCATCATTGCTGCCGTAGGCTGCTGCGCGTTCTTCGCCATAGCTGATCACTTCGATCAAAGCGGGAGAAACACCCTGCAGCACGAGGAATTCTTTAACCGCATTGGCGCGTCGCTCGCCCAGTGCCATGTTGTACTCCCGTGTGCCACGCTCATCGGCGTGACCTTCAAGACGGACATTGCGCGGGCTGTTCTGCAGTGATGCAGAGTGCTCGAGCAGTGCAGCGCGTGACTCGGGCTTGAGCAAAGCTTTGTCGAAATCGAAATAGAATACGGTGTCGGCGGTCATCACTTCGACAGTGGCATCATCGATTGCCGAGGTATCAACCTGACCAGTTTGTACCGATGTATCTTCAATGTCCGTTG
>JAFMBU010000239.1 GCA_017858295.1 Porticoccaceae bacterium
TTTTAGGGCGTTATCACTCCCAGGTCTCGGTTATCCGTGAAGGCCGCGAGCGCGACTTCCTGCACTATCTGAGAGCGGGTTTTGACAAGCACTCAGCACTGCCAATCTTTGTTTCTTCCCTGAGCAACAAACTCTTCAATATGACCTCCAGCACCAATGGCAGCGAACGCGCCATGGTACCTGTGGGCGGTTATGAAGATGTCACTGCTCTGGATATCTTGCCGGTTCAGCTACTTCGCTCACTGATTGTCGGTGACACAGAAATGGCACAGAAACTCGGTTGCCTGGAATTGGATGAAGACGATGTGGGTCTGTACAGCTATGTCTGTGTTGGCAAACATGAGTACGGCCCAATCCTGCGTGATAATTTGACCAAAATAGAGAAGGAGGGTTAAGACCATGTTACGTAATCTTCTCGATAAGTTAGAACCTAATTTCCACAAAGGCGGCAAGTGGGAAAAATGGTATGCACTTTACGAAGCGGTTGATACCGCTTTATTTAAGCCATCAGATGTAACTAAGAACAGTTCCCATGTGCGTGATTCCATCGACCTTAAGCGGGTCATGATCACAGTGTGGATGGCGACGTTCCCAACCATGTTTTTCGGCATGTGGAATGTGGGCTTTCAGGCCAACACCATCATGTTGGAAATGGGCATGGCAGCTCAAGAGGGCGGACGCGGCATCTTTATTGCCATGTTGGCCGGCTATGATCCAACCAGTATCTGGGACAACTTAGTTCACGGTGCGGCTTACTTCCTACCTATATACATGGTTACCTTTATAGTCGGCGGTTTCTGGGAAGTGTTGTTTGCCAGTGTTCGCGGCCATGAAGTGAACGAAGGCTTCTTTGTTACCTCTGTGCTCTTTGCCCTCTGCTGTCCTCCTGATCTGCCTCTGTGGATGGTGGCTGTAGGTATCAGCTTCGGTATTGTTATAGGTAAAGAAGTATTTGGCGGCACCGGTAAGAACTTCCTCAATCCAGCCCTTACAGGTCGCGCATTCCTCTATTTTGCCTACCCAGCCTATATGTCTGGCGACGCAGTATGGACTGCAGTAGACGGTTACACCGGCGCCACCATGTTGTCTGTGGCGGCCACTGCCGGTATGGCGGGTCTCGAACAGGGCACAACTTGGATGTCAGCCTTTATAGGTACCATTCAAGGTTCCATCGGTGAAACATCCACTCTGGCGATTCTGTTCGGTGGCGTGGTCTTGATGGTGATGCGTATTGCCTCTTGGCGCATTATCGGGGGTGTGCTTCTGGGTTCGGCGCTGTTGTCCATGCTGTTTAATGTGATCGATTCTACTAACCCGATGTTTGCCGTGCCGTTCTACTGGCACTGGGTGATCGGCGGATTCGCCTTCGGTGCAATCTTTATGGCCACCGACCCCGTATCTGCAGCAATGACCAATACCGGCAAGTTCTGGTACGGCATGCTGATCGGCGTCATGGTTATCCTGATTCGTGTGGTCAACCCGGCTTTCCCAGAGGGTATGATGCTGGCGATTCTGTTTGCCAACCTATTTGCACCGCTGTTCGATCATGCTGTGGTTCAAGGAAATATTAAAAGGAGATTGGCCCGTGGCTAGTGACTCTATCAAGAAAACATTCGGTGTTGCTGCACTGCTCTGCGTGGTCTGCGCAGTAGTTGTATCCAGTGCCGCAGTGATACTGCGACCTATGCAGGACGCGAATAAGATATTGGATTTAAAAACCAATATCCTCGCTTCGGCAGGCCTGTTAAAAGCCGGCATTGATGTTGAGACTCAGTTTGAGCAGATCACTACCCGTATTGTCGATATGGAAACTGGTCGCTTTAGTGAAGCAGTTGATCCAGCTGTCTATGATCAACGCAAAGCCTCCAAAGATCCGGCACAGTCAATTGCACTTTCCGGTGACGAAGATATTGCCAAGATCAAGCGTCGCGCTAATTTTGCCACCGTCTATATAGTGGAAGGTGAACAGGGGCTGGAGAAAATCATTCTGCCAATCAAGGGCTATGGTCTCTGGTCAACCCTGTATGGATTTATCGCTCTGGAATCGGATCTTGAAACCGTTGCCGGTATTGGCTTCTACGAACATGCCGAAACCCCAGGTCTGGGTGGTGAAATTGACAACCCTAACTGGAAAGCCAGCTGGATCGGCAAGAAAGCCTATAACTCAGGCGATCTGGCGATCACTGTATTAAAAGGTAAGGCGGATATGAACCGTGACGGCTATGAGTCACAGATCGACGGTCTCGCCGGCGCTACTTTGACTACTCGTGGTGTGGATAATCTAGTGCGCTACTGGCTAGGTGATTCAGGTTTCTCGCCACTGATCAGCAATCTTAAGACAGGGGAGGCCTAAGCATGTCAAAAGCTAAAGATACGCTTCTAGCACCGGTACTGAACAACAACCCGATTGCACTGCAAATTCTCGGTATCTGTTCGGCGCTGGCTGTGACCTCAAGCATGAAGGTCGCCTTCGTTATGTGCCTGGCACTGACCGTGGTAACGGCATTTTCAAACCTGTTTGTGTCGTTGATCCGCAACCATATTCCCAACAGCATCCGTATTATTGTGCAGATGACCATTATTGCCTCCCTGGTAATTGTGGTTGATCAGGTGCTCAAGGCCGTGGCCTACGATATCAGCAAGCAGCTGTCGGTCTTTGTTGGACTGATTATTACCAACTGTATTGTGATGGGTCGCGCCGAAGCCTTTGCCATGAAAAATCCACCGCTGCCGAGCTTCTTAGACGGCATAGGTAATGGTCTTGGCTACAGTGTGGTATTGATGATCGTGGCATTTTTCCGCGAACTGTTTGGTGCCGGCAAGCTGTGGGGCTATGAAGTCCTCAAAGTTAGCACCGACGGTGGCTGGTATGTGGCCAATGGCATGATGTTGATGCCACCCAGTG
>JAFMBU010000240.1 GCA_017858295.1 Porticoccaceae bacterium
ATTGTCACTACACAGAAACGCCAGCAAACCCTGCAGGATGTGCCTATTTCGGTCTCGGCATTTAGCGGCAACTTTATGGACAAGGCACAGATCTCTGACGCCAAACAGGTAGCCCTGTTAACCCCGGGTGTATCCGGTGATACAGATGACTCCTTTCTCGATTCGATGAATGTTCGCGGTATCAGCACCAATGATTTTGGTGTCGGCGCCGAGCCCTCCATCGGCCTTTATCAAGACGGTATCTATTTGGGTCGCACCGGTGGTGCTGTATCTAGCTTCTTTGATATAGAAATGGTTGAAGTGGTCAAGGGTCCTCAGGGCACCTTATTTGGTCGCAATGCCTCTTCCGGTGCGATCTCGATCACCACGGCGAAACCCACTGGCGAATCAGGCGGATCCATTGATATTGGCTTTGGCCAAGATGGTTATGGGGAGCTCACAGCAGTTGTAAACACGCCAATCAATGATCAATTTAGCGGCCGCTTAGCGGTTTATCATCAGCAGCAGGACGGCTGGGTGACCAATATCAATGATGGCCAGCAGACTGGCGGCGTCGAAAATACCGCTGCTCGCTATACGCTGGCCTTTGAAAACGAAGATATCACCAGCACGCTAATGCTTGAGTATGAAGACCGCCAGGGACCGCCAACGATTTATCAGGCCTTTGACCCCGATGAAACAGGTCTGTCTTTTTACAGCACCGATGCCGCTGAAGATCAGTTCACCTCGGATGTTAGTTCCTCCGATCTAATCGATGAAGGTGAAGTTTGGGGTGCCACCCTTAATGTAGAGGTGGACCTAGGCAATGACTATACCCTCAGTTCGACCACCGGATTACGCGGTCACAACTATTATTATTTAGAAGATTTTGACGGCGGTAGTAGCTTTCTCTCCAACTACAACCAGATTCAAGAGCAGGACTATCTCAGTCAAGAGTTTCGCATCAACAAAGAGACTGACAGCGTCAGTTGGTTTGTGGGTGCCTCCTGGTACAAAGAAGAACTCAAGGTTCGCTTTAATCAAACCTATGATGAAGATACCTTCTGTGCGGCCTATGGCACCTATTACGAATATGACGATATCACCGATTGTGCAACGCTCTACGAATACTATGAGTACGACCCCATTGTCGGTATAGGCACACGCAACGATTCGGTTGATGTGGATGCGGAATATGACGGCTGGGGTCTCTACGGCGACGCCACTTTCCACGCCACTGAAGACTTAGACTTTATAGTCGGCGCCCGCTATACCGAAGACAACCGTGATTTTGCCCAGAACTTTGGTGGCGAAGATCGCAATGCTACTTGGTACACCTTCCCGTTCTACACTTCGGATTTTGTTCAGGGCAATGACCAGTGGACCAATACCTCGGTTCGCGCTGCAGTGAATTACCAACTCAGTGATGAGGTGTCGACCTACGCCACTTATTCAACGGGCTACAAGGCCGGTGGTTTTAATACCATGGAACTGTCCTTCGCCGATGATATTACGGTGGATGATTTAGACGGTGAAGATGCCTTGGACTACGATCCCTCAGTGGCAAGCTTTGATAAAGAGGAAGTCACCAATATAGAGCTAGGCTTAAAAGGCCTGTTCTTAGACGGACAGATGCAGCTCAATGCCGCTCTCTACAGCTACCAGTTTGACGGCATGCAGTCAGGCTATTATGTCGACGGCCGCTACACTGTGGCCAATGTGGGTGATGCTGAAGGCTCTGGTCTAGAGCTGGATATGCGCTATCTGCCCACGGATAACCTAGATATTTATCTGGGTTTAGCCTGGGCTGATTCCGAGTTAACCAAGCCCAATTCAAGCCTCTCTGCAGATTTCTGTGGCGACGATTGCACCGGCGCCATGTTGCCTGGCACAGTTGATTTTAGCGCCGCGCTAGTGGCTACCTACAGTCGACCTATTGAAGGGGGTGACCTGAGTGTCACATGGGAAACCTTCCATCAGGGCGCTAGCCCGGGATTTGGCGATTTCTCTTTAGAGCCAATCATGTTGGATGAGTTTACGGTGAGCAATCTGCGGGTTGGCTATGACAGTTCCGATAGCTGGAGCATGACGGTTTGGGTCAATAATGTATTTGATACCTTTTACTATAAGGGCGTTGCGCCGGCGGATGGCATTATTGCTCCCCACTACTTTGGTTTCTCGGAGCCCCGTCGTGTGGGATTAGATATAGGCTATAAGTTCTAAATGCTATAAGTTCTAATATCAGCCTTGTTGTAGTTATTTAGCAGCACCCAAAAACAGCCGACATTCTCGGCTGTTTTTTTGTAGACTGTAAAAAAAATAATCATCCCATACAGAGATCAATTTATGGATCCGCAACAACAGTTCTTTAAGGCTTTAGCTGCATTGCGCCAAGGTGATCTAGAGGGTTGCGAGTCTATTTGTCAGCATCTGTTGCGCATCAATCCAAAAGAGGTCAACACCTTAAGGCTCCAGGCCCAGGTTTGGCACAAGCGCGGCGAACTGGAGCGAGCTGAGAGCGGATTTAAAGCCGCCCTCAGCATCGCCAATGATTTTGCCCACGCCTGGGCCGATCTCGGGAAAGTGCAATTTTCCCTTGAGAAGTATCCTCTCGCAGAACAGTCGTTGCGCCGAGCACTGCAGCTTAATTCGACCCTAAAAGCGGCCAATAAATTGCTCGCTGAGGTGCTTGAAAAACAGGGTAAGACCACTCAGTCCGCGGCGGTAAAACAGGTTAATCAGCAGCATCGACTACTCAAAGAAAAGGTTATTGAAGCCTACAGACTGTCTGCTGGCAGGGATGAGGTTGCTCAGGAAAACGGCCCCGAGAGAGGCGAGGCTCTATGCAAAGAGGTACTCCAAGCAGATCCAGAGCATGTGGGAGCCAAAGAATTTTTAATTAATCGCGCCCTAGAAA
>JAFMBU010000241.1 GCA_017858295.1 Porticoccaceae bacterium
CGCATTACCGTGGATAGCGATACCTCCACCAATGACGCAGTGATTCTCGTGGCCACAGGTGCCAGCGACCTTGTTATAGATGAAAGCAATTTTGAGCAATTTGTCGCTCAACTTGAAATCGTCTTTATCGAATTGGCCCAGTCGATTATTCGCGACGGGGAAGGTGCTAGCAAATTTGTCACAGTAGTTGTCGATGGTGCGCTGGATTCAGCCGAAGCTCTTAAAGTCGCCTACACAGTTGCAGAATCACCACTGGTTAAAACCGCACTGGCCGCATCAGATGCCAACTGGGGGCGCATACTCGCCGCCGTCGGCCGTGCCGGTGTTGAGAATCTCGATGTCAGCCGCGTCTCTGTGCGTTTGAATAAGGTATTAATTGTCGAAGCCGGAGGCCGCGCAGCCAGTTATACCGAAGCCGCAGGGGAGCAGGCCATGGCGCCGGAAGATATTACCATCCATATTTCTCTGGACCGCGGAGCGCCCGAACAAAGCGTAACCGAAACCATCTGGACCACCGATCTCACCTATGAATATGTGCGCATCAATGCCGAATACCGCACCTAGGCTGTTGCAGTGAAACCTATCCATGTAGTGGCCGCGATTATTGTTGGCCCAGATCAGCAAATCTTTATCTCACGACGTGGGGATCATCTCCATCAGGGCGGGCTCTGGGAATTTCCCGGTGGCAAAGTGGAGCTGGGGGAAAGTCCCGAGGTGGCACTGGCCCGTGAGCTATTTGAAGAGGTGGATATCCACGTCACCAGTTCGCAACCCTACATGCAGGTGGAACATGACTATGTGGATAAAAAAGTCCTGCTGGATATCTGGCAGGTAGACAGTTTTTCTGGCCATGCCCAAAGCAAAGAAGGGCAGCAATGTCGCTGGTTAAGCTTGGAGCAGTTGTTGATGTCGGTGACAAGACCAGCAGAGGCTGATGACTTGTGTTTCCCAGCAGGCAATCAACCGATTCTTCAGCGCCTTGCTGAACAGGGCTTAAAACAGCCCAGGCATTTGAGTCTTTAGGAATCCAACAAATCCGGATCAATCATCCCCGCATTGCGCAACTCTTGGGCCAACTGCTCAGAATCCATCACCTCTGGATCCAGCAGGGCGGCACCCTTAATGGCAAAACTCTCCTGAGCCCAGCCACCAAAATCGATCTGCTGACAACGCTGGCAGCAAAAGGGGCGAAAAGGGAATTTATCCGTCCACTCAAGTTGGGTTTTGCAGGTTGGGCAGTTTAATTTGGTAACGCTGCTCATAGGTTTTTTTCCTGACTGGCGGAGGCTGATTTGGCCAAGCTTAAAAGGGTCTGGTGAACTGCAGTCACGCGGGCAGCCAAACTCTCCAATGGCTGTGCATTATCCAACACTATATCGGCTCGCGATAGTTTTTCCTCACGGGGCATTTGAGCATCAATAATCCGTTGAATTTGATCGGCTTGATTGCCATCCCGCGCGCAGGCACGGTCTATTTGTAGCTCCACAGGCAAATCCACCAGCACAGTCTTATCCACCAACTGATGTTGATCGGTTTCAAATAACAGCGGCGATTCGAGAATTACATAGGCACTGGTGGCGGCTTGTAAACGCTCAACAATCCAGTCGCGAATTAACGGGTGCAACAGAGACTCGAGCCAGAGTTTCTGATCTGGGTCAGTAAAGATAATTTGCCTCAGAGCGGCGCGATCTAGATTGCCATCCCCCTGAATAATCTGGCTGCCAAAGCGCTCACCGATTGCTGTCAGCGCTGGCATCCCCAGCTCAACCACTGCCCGAGACGCCTGATCTGCGTCCACGGTTTCAATGCCGAGCTGACGAAAAGCCTCGGCTACAGTGCTTTTGCCACTGCCGATACCACCGGTTAAACCGACAATTAGAGAACTAGATTGAGAGCCAGATTGAGAACCAGATTGAGAACTAGAGTTGGATGCTGTTGAATTCACTATAGAACGCCATGGTTGTGGATATGGGTATTGATTGCATCGCAAAGCCCCTTGCTTTAAGTGCTGCCACTAGAGGCCAAATACACTTAAATACGAGCCGAGGATCTTATCACCCCAGATTAAAGCAATCCAACCTGCCATGGCTAAAAATGGCCCAAAAGCCATGGGAACCTGACGTTCTCTGGTGCTCATCAGCAGGCCCACAACACCCACCAAAGCGCCGACAAAGGTGGATAAAATAATAATCAGCGGCAGCATCTGCCAGCCCATCCAAGCCCCCAGCGCCGCGAGCAACTTAAAATCACCGTAACCCATACCCTCTTTGCCTGTGACTAGCTTAAACAGCCAAAACACCGACCACAGAGAAAGGTAACCGGCCAAGGCGCCAATCACTGCTTCATTTAGCGGCACAAAAGTACCGCTGAGGTTGGCAAACAGCCCCAGCCACAGCAGTGGCAGAGTGATTTGGTCTGGCAGTAGCTGCTCGCGGAAGTCGATGCCAGTCAGGGCGATTAGCACCCAGGTAAATATCAGGCAATAGGCCGCCATCAGCGACAGGCCAAACTGGAAAATAATAAACGCTGTGGTTAGAGCACTAAACAACTCCACTAGCGGATATTGAATCGAAATAGGGGTAGAGCAAGCCTTGCACTTGCCGCCTAAAAACACATAGCTGACCACGGGAATATTGTGCCAGGGCTTGATTGGCACGCCGCAGGAAGGGCAGCGGGATGCCGGGGCCGACAGTGATAAGGTTTCTTCGGGCTCCGCCGACTGATTGGCAATGCCAAGAAAATCCTCAGACTCATGGCGCCAGCTATTTTTTAACTGTTCGGGAAACCGCAGAATAACGACATTGAGAAAGCTGCCAATAATTAAGCCAAAGGGAAAGGCGGCGATGGCAAGTGCCGCGGCGGATAGACCAGTTTCTAAAAGCATAG
>JAFMBU010000022.1 GCA_017858295.1 Porticoccaceae bacterium
CATTGCCATCGGCCAACATCATCAGATGTTCAGCATTGGCAGACTTGCCCCAAGCATCCATTACAAAAACATCGTTCACTGACATACAGGCTACTGTATCAACGCCCTTGGCTTTAATGTCGTCAACATGAACCACAAAACCCGGCAGGTGTGCTGCAGAGCAGGTCGGTGTAAACGCACCGGGAACAGCAAACAGAACAACTTTTTTACCCGAGAAAATATCAGCAGTGCTAACACCAGTAGGACCATCTGCGCCCATTACAGTGAACATGCCATCAGGAATTTTATCGCCAACTTGAATCGTCATAACAACCTCGTAAAAGTAAATGTTAACTCTAGCGAGTAACCACTAGAGCTAAGGAAATCTAAAAGAATCTTAAATACTATTGACTAACAGCCAACAGGTTCTAGAACGGAATATCATCGTCAAAGCTGTCCATGCCCTGAGGGGCTTGCTGCTTAGGCGCCTGATTCTGCTGCTGTTGACCCTGGTTTTGCTGACCTTGATTTTGTTGACCTTGATTCTGCTGTGGACGATTCTGCTGATATCCACCGCCTCCGCCACCTTCTTGACCGCCGCGACTGTCGAGCATCTGCATTTCGCTGGCCACAATCTCTGTAGTGTAACGATCAGAACCATCTTGGCCCTGCCACTTGCGCGTGCGCAGCGAACCTTCAACATAGACCTTGGAGCCTTTCTTTAAATACTCGCCGGCAATCTCGCCAAGACGATTAAAAAATACTACCTTGTGCCATTCAGTGCGCTCTTGCTGCTCGCCGGTATTCTTGTCCTTCCAGGACTCCGATGTCGCCAAACTCATATTGGTGACAGCGCCGCCTGAGGGCAAATAGCGCGTTTCCGGATCTTGACCACAGTTACCGACTATTATTACTTTGTTAATTCCGCGCGCCATTTTCTTCCCCTGTTCGTTATAAGTTAAAGTAAGGCTTTAGACCGGCCATATCCACGGTCTTCTTGTCCACTTTGGCATAAGCCAACTGTTCCCCACGAACGACGAGTATATCCTCTACGCCGGGAACATTTAAGATTAATTTCGCAAAATCCTCATGATCCATAGCACCACTATTGAGAACCACAGTCTGCAGCGATCGGGGCGCATCTAAACCCAGCGCTAACAGCAACCAGACAAGGCTAATTAGCGCCAGTAATAGGAACAAACTATCGACCCCCAACTGCTGCACACTCCAACCACCGAGCACTCCGCCGACAAAGGCACCGAAAAATTGACTGGTGGAATAGATCCCCATCGCAGTACCCTTCTGTCCCGCCGGGCAGACTTTACTCAACCATGAAGGCAGCGACGCTTCGAGTAGATTAAACGCAGCAAAAAATAGCAGCAACATAATCGGCGTCAACAATGGGCTCCTAAAAAGCCCCAGCAGCAACAGGGCTAGGGTCACACAGGCAACCGCCGCGGTAAAACTAAGTTTTTGCCGCTGTAATTTCTCACCGACAATCATCACTGGCAACATAGCCACAAAACCACCGCCGAGCAGTACTAGATAGACCCACCAGAGATCCGCCGCGACTATGCCGAGCTCTTCCGAGAGCAGCACGGGAATCACCACAAAGGCCGCCATCAAAATTAAGTGCAGTGCGAAAATACCGAAGTTGAGGCGCAGCAGATTGCGGTCTTTAAAAAGGCTGCGGATCTGTCGCAGATCTGTATAGGTCTCACGATTGCGCTGCACCGTGACCGCCCTCGGCACCCAGCGCATAAAAATAATAATGCCCAGACCACCCAGCAGCGCAGTGACCCAGAACACGCCAGGCAATCCTAGCGCCGTGGCGATAAGTGGGCCAATAATCATCGCCAACATAAAGGACATACCTATACTGGCGCCTATGGTGGCCATCGCCTTGGTGCGATTTTCCTCACTGGTAAGATCACTGACCAGCGCCATAAGCGTACTGGCGATTGCACCAGCACCTTGAATAGCACGACCGACAATTAAACCGGTGCTGGTCTCTGCCCATGCCGCCACCAAACTGCCGAGTACAAACACTAACAGGCCGCCAATAATCACCGGCCGTCGGCCAATCTTGTCAGACAGTAGTCCCAGGGGGATTTGCAGAGCTGCCTGAGTGAGTCCATAGATTCCAAGACATAGGCCCAGCAACAAAGGGTTGAACCCCGGGTAGTTATCCATATAGAGAGCCAGTATCGGCAGCACCATAAACAGGCCGAGCATTCTAAAGCCATAAAGGCTAGCCAGTGAGATGACCGCGCGCTTCTCTAGGGAGGAAAATGAAGGGGAATTATTCAAGTCAGTATCAAGGCAGTAAATGGGCCGAGCATTTTAACAGCGCCGCGCCACAGTGCACGGTCTAAAATAAATATTTAGTACTTAATCTGTACTCTATTACCTATAACTATTTTCCCTCCATTGCAGTCTGTCGCCGCGGACTATTCGTAATACTTTGATGAATTGTCAGAATCACTTTGCCCAGTGCACCAACAGCACCCTATAATCGATCGTTTAACATAACCAAAAGAATTCTCAATGAATACCATCCAGGTACGCGGCGCCCGAACACACAATCTAAAAAATATTGATCTTGATATTCCACGGGACAAATTAGTCGTGATTACGGGCCTGTCTGGGTCGGGAAAATCATCTCTGGCCTTTGACACCCTCTATGCCGAGGGGCAGCGTCGCTATGTCGAATCGCTCTCCACCTATGCCCGGCAGTTCCTGTCGATGATGGAAAAGCCCGATGTGGATCATATTGAGGGACTCTCCCCAGCGATCTCCATTGAGCAAAAGTCTACCTCCCACAATCCCCGTTCGACGGTTGGTACTATTACCGAGATTTACGATTATCTGCGCCTGCTGTTTGCCCGTGCCGGTGAGCCCCGCTGCCCAGAGCACAACCAAGCGTTAAAAGCGCAGACGGTCAGCCAGATGGTGGATCAGGTCTTGGCTATGCCCGAGAACACCAAGCTTATGCTCCTGGCGCCGATTATCAAAGGGCGCAAAGGCGAGCACTTGCATCTGTTTGACAGCCTCCGGCGCCAAGGTTTTATTCGCGCCCGCATCGACGGTGTGGTCTGCGACTTAGATGAAGCGCCAGCACTGAATAAAAAACAAAAGCACGATATAGAAGTGGTAGTCGATCGCTTTAAAGTAAAAGCCGATATAGGCATACGTCTAGCGGAATCCTTTGAAACCGCCCTCACCCTAGCAGAGGGTCTGGCGGGCATTAGTTTTATGGACAGCGAAGAGTCAGACCAGATGTTCTCGGCCAAATTCGCCTGTTCAGTGTGTAACTACAGCCTCAATGAACTAGAGCCACGATTATTTTCCTTTAATAACCCGGTCGGTGCCTGCCCCACCTGTGATGGTTTGGGTGTGCATCAGTTTTTTGATATTGATCGTGTGGTCCATCACCCGGAAGCCTCGATATCTGAAGGCGCGATTCGCGGCTGGGATCGTCGCACACTCTACTACTACAATATGCTCACCTCCCTGGCGGCCCATTACGATTTCGATATAGATTCACCCTGGGAAGCATTGAGCGAAGATCATCGCAAGAAAATCCTCTATGGCAGCGGCAAGGAAGAAATCACCTTTAGCTATGTCAATGATCGCGGCACCATGTTCCGCCGCGAACATACCTTTGAAGGCGTGATCAATAATATGGAGCGCCGCTACCGGGAAACTGAGTCTGGCTCTGTACGGGAAGAGCTGGGCAAGTATATGACCAGCAGCCACTGCCCAGAGTGCGACGGCACGCGACTGCGCAAATCGGCGCGCCATGTATTTATCGACGACCGTCGCATCGAAGATATTGTCAGTATGCCTGTGGGGGACTGCTGCGATTACTTCGACAATATTGAACTGGAAGGTCGTCAAGGCGAGATCGCCGAAAAAATCATTAAAGAGATTCGCCAGCGTTTCCGTTTTCTGGTGGATGTTGGGCTTAACTATTTATCCTTAAACCGCAGTGCCGATACACTCTCCGGTGGTGAAGCTCAGCGTATCCGTCTCGCCAGTCAAATTGGCGCAGGTCTAGTGGGGGTTATGTATATCCTCGATGAACCTTCAATTGGTTTGCACCAGCGAGATAACGAGCGACTATTAAAAACCTTGGTACGTCTTCGAGATCTGGGCAATACAGTTATTGTTGTGGAGCACGATGAAGAGGCTATTGCCGCCGCTGACTATATTATCGATATTGGCCCTGGTGCCGGTGTTCACGGTGGTGAGGTGGTTGCCGAGGGTACTGCACAGCAGATTCACGACAACCCCAATTCTGTCACCGGCCAGTTTATGTCCGGCGTGCGCGGGATAAAAATACCCAGCAAACGCAACCAGCCCAAGGGCAAGTTTATTGATGTCACTGGCGCCTGTGGTAATAATTTACGGAATGTCGACCTGCAAATTCCGATTGGTTTATTTACCTGTATTACCGGTGTCTCAGGCTCAGGTAAATCAACTCTGATCAATGGCACCTTATATCCGGCTGCGGCTGTGGCGCTCAACAAGGCAACGACCTTAAAGTCCGCGGCCCACGATACCATTACCGGACTCAATCATCTGGATAAGTGTATTGATATTGACCAGAGCCCCATTGGTCGCACACCGCGCTCGAACCCAGCCACTTACACCGGCATTTTCACACCGATCCGCGAGCTGTTTGCCGCCACTCAGGAAGCCCGTTCACGGGGCTATAATCCCGGGCGCTTTAGCTTCAACGTCAAAGGCGGTCGCTGCGAAGCCTGCCAAGGTGATGGCGTAACCAAAGTGGAAATGCATTTCTTACCGGATATTTATGTGCCCTGCGATGTGTGCAAGAGCAAGCGCTATAACCGCGAGACTCTGGACATTCACTTTAAAGGCAAAAATATTCATCAGGTGTTGGATATGACCGTTGAGGATGCCCGCGTATTTTTCGATCCGATTCCCGCCATTGCCCGCAAACTGCAAACCCTGATGGATGTAGGCCTCTCCTATATTAAGCTGGGTCAGTCGGCGACCACCTTATCCGGTGGTGAAGCCCAGCGTATCAAGCTGTCAAAAGAACTCTCCAAGCGCGACACCGGCAAGACACTTTATATCCTTGACGAGCCCACCACTGGATTGCACTTCCACGATATTGAACAGCTACTGGCGGTACTCCATAGACTGCGCGACCAAGGTAATACCATGGTCGTAATTGAGCATAATCTGGATGTCATCAAGACCGCGGATTGGATTGTGGATCTGGGTCCTGAAGGGGGTTCTGGCGGCGGGATGATTATTGCCGAAGGAACACCTGAGACTGTGGCGACCATTAAAGCCTCACACACAGGGCATTTCTTAAAGGATATGTTGAAGGGTAAACCTGCTGCCCAAGCCTCAGCCAAAGGCAAAGGCAAAAGCAAAGCCGTGGCCTAAACTGCTGGGCTCAGACTATTAGAATCAATCAGGCTTTGCTGTGACGGGCCTGATTTTCCAAATAGGTTGCCACCATCAGATCTATGGCCTCCTGCTGATATTCACGCAGGCCACTGAGAATTAAAGTCTTCAAACCAGCGCCAACGATCTTGCCGTTATCCATCAGATTAAACTTAAACTCTGCATTGCCACGCTTGCCATCCACCTCAAGACTGGTGTCGGCCAGTTCAACACTGGGCTGCTTCAGCTCCAGAGTCTGCAACTGCAATGACATAGATTCATAGATCACCAGCGGTCGCTGGGGGTTGATCATGACGCTTTTCTCAGCCATCAATGGCACTAGAATATGCGGGAAATTCTGTCCCGAAAAGAACACATAGTTTTTAATCAGGCTTTCCAGCACCCCCAGATCCTGAAGCTGATCACCACTGCGGGACACCTTGAGATAGGTCTTTTCACGCGCATCGGCAATCTCAAATTGATCCCCTGGAGACTCAGGCAGAACCAATGGCGTATTTGCTGAGACCATGCCGGAGAAGTCAAAGCGCATCTGCTGACTCAGGCCATAACGCTCTAACACCAATGCAAACAACAGATCCCCTGGAACACAGAAGCGTTTGCTGTCCATATCATGGATCGGATTGAAATCATTGCTGATGGTTTTGGCAAAGTTACTGCCCTGCTCAGCACTGATACTGAGGGCAGGTCCATCAGCGGAATAAAATTGCTGTAAAAACATATTCGGGTCTACTCTTCTGCTCTTAATCAAGTTCGGCTTCGAACTCTTCAAGGAGATCCAAAGGCTCCATTTCCCGCCCTTCAAGATCTGCAGTCCAGTTGACGCCCACCATCAACACATCGCTGTGCATGCCGGGCAACCAGTCGTCGAGAAACTCTTCCATTTCGATGGCAACCGGCGTGTAGACATCCCAATCACCATTGCACAGCGCCTGAGCAAAGTCACAATTTGACCAAAAGGGAATAACATCGATGGTGTCGCTATCGGTTGAGCCAACTAACGCCCAGTTATCCTCCGCGTCCTTTAATCCCCAGACGCAACCGGCTTCTAAGCTCTCTACAATCATGCGATCGAGATTTTCTTGAAGGTCTTCAGATAGTGGTTCCATGGCGACGGCTCATAAGCAAATTGACAAGCGCGCATGGTACTCGCTTTTTGGTTTTGTCCCAACTGTAATCTCCGGTTGGTGCCAGGCAAAAATCCTTAACTGCGACAATTTGTCACATTGTTCCACGGCGGCCAAATACTTAAAATTGCGCCCTTCGTTTACTACCCTCTGGTTGTTTTTATGCACGTTAAAACTGTCTCTGCGTTCACTGTCTTGTCTATGGCTATATCTGCTACTTCGGCATTCGCTGATCATGGCCATGCCATAGAAGAAATCACCATTCAGGCCTTTCCACTAGCAAGTCAGATAGACAGCTCTCCCCGCAGCAACCCCCTGCACAGCCCAGACAGTGCCGAACTACTAAAGCGTATACCCGGGGCCAACAATAATGCCAACGGTGTGATCACTGGCATTGCCCAGTATCGCGGCATGTATGGGGATCGTGTGTCGGTGAAGCTGGATCAGGCACCCACTCTCAGTGGTGGCCCCAACGCCATGGATTCACCCCTGGCCTATGCCCCTGCGGGTCTGCTTCAGGAACTGACAGTCTATCGCGGCATTACCCCAGTGAGTCAGGCTCAGGAGAGCATTGGCGGCCATATGGTGGCGCAATTTAATCGTGGCACTTTTAGCTCTGAAACCGAGTTTGGCCTCAGTGGCTTTGTCAGCGCCCAGCTCACCGATAACGGCAGTCAGTCGAGCACAGACACTCAGGTGGTGGTTGCCAACAATCAACATAAGCTGTCATTTCTTAGCGCCCATAACGAGGGTGACAATGTAGAGGCAGGGAACAATAAAACCGTGGCCGGCAGTCAGCATCAGCGAGACCGCTTTGATCTCGCCTATGGCTGGAAATCAGATGCCACTGAGATCACTGTCTTTGCCGGCCAGCTGGATATCAGCGACAGCGGCACTCCGGCACTGGCAATGGATATAGCATCAGTTGAAACCGATCTTGCCGGTATGACCCTGAGCACAGACCTGAATGGCACCTATCTCAATGGCACCAGTATCAATATGGCTGTGGCCTGGGCCGATGTGACCCACTCTATGGATAACTTTAGCCTGCGCACTGCGCCACCTATGACCATGAACTACCGCAGCAATCTGGCTACTGCAGACAATCTCTCCTGGAGCCTAGATGCCCAGCTACCACTGTCCTTTGGTGAATTAAAGGTAGGTACCGATGGCAACCTCAGCAGCCACGACTCAACCATCACCAACCCCACTAATGAGATGTTTCAACTGCTTAACTTTAACGCTACTCAGCGAGATACTCTCGGTCTGTTTGCCGAGCTAAATGGGGATATTGGCGACTGGGGTTATCAAGCGGGCATAAGGCAGAATCGCATCACCATGGATAGCGGCGACGTGAGCTCTTCCGGAATGATGGCAATGATGGGGGATGCGGCAAATATGCTCGCCATGCAGTTTAATCAGGCTGACCGCAATCTCAATTACGACACCACAGATCTGGTACTCAAGTTTAACCGCAGCCTAGATCCAGAGACTGCCCTGACTATTGATTTGGGAATCAAAAACCGTGCTCCCTCTTATCAGGAAACCTTTCTCTGGTTACCGCTGCCGATCACAGCTGGTCTAGCAGATGGACGCAGTTATGTTGGCAACCTATCGCTCAAGCATGAAACTGCCAGTGAAATCAGCATTGGACTGAGCAAAAAAACTGACCGCTTTAGTATTTATCCTCAGATTTTCTATCGTCAGATTGACGATTATATTCAGGGTGTCGCCAGTACCAGTATGCCGGCCAATATGGTCAGTAATATGATGAGCGGGGCAGCGGCTCTAAGCTATGAAAATACCGATGCCGAGATCTATGGCGCCGATGCCAATTGGAACTATCGTATTAACCACAATTGGTCCGCGGACGGTGTGGTCAGCTATGTGCGGGGCAAGCGCACTGATATAGCCGATGATCTCTACCGCATAGCTCCAGCCAATGGGCGCTTTAGCCTGCGCTATCAGCCTGATCAAGGATCGCTTCAACTAATGCTTGAGTCAGTGATCTATGCTCGCCAAAAGCATGTTGCCAGCTACAACAATGAAGCCAAGTCCAGTGGCTTTGGCATAATCAATATCGGCGCCAACTGGTCACTCAGTAAGAACATTCAAATGCGCGCTGGGGTGAAAAATCTCTTTGATCGGTTTTATGCTGCCCATTTAAGTGGACGCAATCGCATCGGCGATAGTGATATTGCCCTGGGTGAAGCAATACCTGGTCTTGGTCGTGCGGTTTATCTCTCAATGGCGATAAATTTCTAGTACCATTTCGCCTATGGAAAAAGCCCAGCCGAATAATAACAACGCCGCCACCAGAGAGAACCTCTATGTTCTCAGCCTGATTCGCGGCGTCGCCCTCCTCGGCCAGGTACTGGCGCTGATCTATTTCACCTACGTCCAGCCAATTGGTCTGCCAGTGGCTGAAATAGCCTTTGTGCTCAGTGTCTATGGTTCCCTGACCGCCGCTATTTGGATCCGTAGCCGCCGCGCTGTGCCCATCGGGGATAGAGAATTTTTTGTTCACTTGCTCGCCGATATAGCGTTCTTTTCAATACTGCTGTTTTTTAGTGGCGGCGCATCCAATCCCTTTGTCTCTTACTTGCTGATACCTATCAGTATTGCCGCAATCACCCTGTCGCGACGTTACAGCATTGCCATCGCTGTGATAGCCCTGCTCGGTTATAGCCTGTTGCTCAAATACCATGTGGCCATTGCCGCACTTGCCCCGAGCCACCATCAGGGCGCGGCGAGCAACAGTCTGCATATTCTGGGTATGTGGGCTAACTTTGCCATCAGCGCTGCGATTATTATTTACTTTATTAGCCGAATGGCCTCGACTCTAAAGCAGCAAGAGCAGGAAATTGCCATGCGTCGCGATGCCCAATTGCGGGATGAACAGCTACTGGCGGTGGGCACTCTAGCCGCGGGCACAGCCCACGAACTGGGCACACCGCTAAATACCATGAAGCTAATTGTTGACGAAATGTTGCTGGATACAGATAACCAATCAGATGTGATGCTGCTTAACCAGCAGATCGAACAGTGTAAAACCACCCTTAAGCAACTGCTCACCACTGCTGAAGAATCTCAGTCTAATCAGCTCGAAGCACAGCCGGTGCAACTCTACCTAGACAATGTGTTGGCGCGCTGGCAGCTGATGCGACCGCTATTAAAAAGCCATATTCAATTCACCGACAGTCCCGCGGTTAATGCGGTATTTCATCCCACCATTGCCCAGTCAATTCTGAATTTATTAAACAATGCTGCCGATGCCAGTGAGCAGGTCGACATAGAGATTAGCTGGGATACTGAGATAGTAACCATGCGTATTCGCGATTTTGGCGCTGGCCTGGATGCTGCCAAACTGGAGACTCTGGGGCAGCCCTTTGTCACAGACAAAGCCGACGGTCTTGGTTTGGGGCTGTTTTTATCTCAGGCCACGCTGACGCGTTTTGGCGGTTCTGTAAGTTTACAAAATGCCCCTGAGGGCGGCACAGTCACCCAAATTCGCCTGCCCCTTTTAGCCACGGCTGCAGTCTCTTGAACTATCTATTAGTCGATGATGATGCGGCCTTCAGTGCCGTGCTTGCCAGAGTGTTGCAGCGTCGCGGTGAGCAGGCCTTTACTGCGAGCAATGGCAATGAAGCCATTGTTCAACTGCAAAATAAAAAAATTGATCGAGTGGTTTTAGACCTAAAGCTTGAACAGGAGTCTGGCCTTGCCATCTTGCAGCAACTATTGACGCAGCAACCCGCTCTTGAGATTGTCATACTCACCGGCTACTCCAGTATTTCAACCGCCGTGGAAGCGATCAAGTTAGGTGCGACTAACTATCTGTGTAAGCCGGCTGGTATGGAAGAGATTATTGCCGCCTTTGAAGTCCGCACCGGAGGTGCAGCAGAGGTGCCCCTGGAGGACTCACCCCCCTCAGTCAATCGACTGGAATGGGAGCATATTCAAAAAGTCTTGAATCACCATGAAGGCAATATTTCCGCCACAGCAAAAACTCTGGGCATGCACCGCAGAACCCTGCAGCGCAAGTTACAAAAAAGGCCGGTCAAGAGCTGAGCGGCCTAGTTTGAATTGATGTCTTAAAGACAAAAAGCTTAATTTAACACTCGGTAACCACGGCCAGATAAACAGCGCCGAACTATACGCTCTTGCTCGTGGCGAGCACTTTGGTTGCCCTTAACACCGCCCACTACAGCACCTGCGCCAGCACTGCGTTTAGCGTTATCGGAATTACCCAGCACTGCACCCAGAACCCCTCCAAGCACTGCCCCGGCAACTGCACCTTCGGTAGTTTCAGCGCTGACATCAACATTCCGCGCATACTGTTCACAGTCCCCAAGATCATCGTAGTAGGCGTTGAGATCAACTCCCTTAGTATCAATAATAATCTCTTTGGGCGCACCGTAGCCGCGCTGGCCATTGGCACAGCCACTGGCGATAATAACCACAAGAGCTAACCCTAGTAACAACATGCTATTTCTTTTCATAGGAGATTCCTTCACTGAAATTATTCTCTTAACAACGCCAAGCCTATAACTTGGTTGACCTGTATCAGTCTGTCCGATTAATTACTTAGTGTTATTCATAATGCCACGCACCGCCGCGGGAATATCCGCGGGCAGTACTACAAGCTTGGCATTTTGCGACTTGCCCATTTCACGGAGAGATTCCACATACTTCTCGCCGAGCAGATACATAGCCGGCAGTTCTTTATCCTGAATCGCGTCACTGACTTTGGTCAGCGCGGTTTTAGTGGCTTCAGCCAGTACCACCTGAGCTTCGGCATCCCGACGGGAAGCTTCTAGACGGCCATCAGCAGTCAAAATAGCCGCGCTTTTATCACCCTCGGCGCGGGTCACTGTGGCGCGACGCTGACGCTCGGCGGCAGCCTGCTCTTCCATAGCGGCCTGCATAGTTCCGGAGGGGTTGATATCCTGAATTTCGACGGTCTTAAGGGTAATACCCCAATCGGCAATATCATCGGAGATTGAGGTCTTAAGCTTGGCCTTAATCTGATCTCGTGACGACAGTGCATCGTCGAGCTTCATTTCACCGACAATAGAGCGCAGCGACGTCTGCACCAATGTGCGAATAGCAAGTTCGTAGTCTTCAACCCCATAAACCGCTTTTTCCGGCGACACTATATTGATATAGGCCACAGCATTGGCGACGATCACTACGTTATCCAGCGTAATCACTTCCTGAGAGGGGATATCCAAAACAATATCTTTGGTAGTTACTTTAAACGCCACATTGTCTATATAGGGAACAATAATATTGAGTCCCGGGTTCAGTGACATATGGTATTTACCCAGTCGCTGCACCACCCACTTGGAACCCTGAGGAACCAGACGTACGCCTTTTAACAGGGTAATCAATACCAGCAATAAAATACCTACAACTACAATTGGTCCTTCCATCCTGCTTACTCCCTTATAGAGTTGTGCTGCAGCCAGCTAGGCTGACAGCTAAATAAATTGTTAACGCAGTTTTACTACGATCAAGGTATTGCCAGCAATCTCTTTAATATAAACCCTATCGCCAATACTCACTTGGTCATCGCAGATAAAATCCCATTCATCATCCCCCAGCACTGGCGTGGTAAAACGCACCTGACCGCGGCTGTGCTCAGTGGGCGCTTTGATTACCTGCCCCGCTTCGCCTATGGCCGCATCGCGGCTGATTCCAGCAGTGGTTCTGTCGGTCATCTTGGGCTTAAAGTATTTAAACCAGAGCACCGTAAACGCCACTGAGGAAATGGTCCAGATCAGGATCTGGGTGGTAAAGCTCAGCTTGATCAGGGTCATTACCAGACCCACCACTATGGCTCCCAGACCAAACCAGAAGATGGTAAAACTGGGAATAAATATCTCTCCAGCCACTAATACCATACCCAATATCAGCCAGTGCCAATACAGCAGTTCAAATTCCATAGCTTGTCCTCAATGGTTTGTCCTCAATGGTTTGTCCTGAGTGGTTTCTCTCAATTCTCAACCTCACCTGCATCAACCTTACCTGCATCAACCACAGATCGCTGCAGGGTCATCAATATAGCATCTTCGCGACCAAACTCGGTTCTATAGTAGTCGCGCCTGCGCCCCACCTCAATAAAGCCATAGTTGAAATAGAGGCTAATCGCTGGGAAATTACTCACCCTCACTTCCAGCAATACCGCCTGGATAACAGCCGGCAGTGACTGCAAACCGTAATTGAGCAATTGCGAGCCGAGGCTATGGCCCTGATAGTTAGGATCTATGGCGATATTAAGTATCTCGGCCTGATCCACCACAGTGGTGAAAATCATATAACCGATCGGCACCCTAGAATCAGTATCCTGACGGCAGATAACCAGACACTGGTGATCTTCGAGACTCTGTTGAAACTGCTTAGACGTCCAGGGATCTGCTGTTACTTCCACTTCGATGGCAGCGACCTGCGCGATATCCTCTGCACCCATTGGGCGAATGAGCATCTTGTGAGTATCTACTGGATAAGCTGTCACAGGAATTTAACCGGAAAAACTAGGAAGCGGCTGGGGCAAAAGAAACCGACTTCAATACCTGCCATGTAGTCCCTTTAAGCTGCGGCGTTTCGATCATATTACTCAGGGATGGCACCAGCAATGCAGTGGTCTCAGGGGTCAAAGCCAGAGAGCCAAAAGTCGATTGTTCGCTGCGCTGTTGTGCGCTCAGCAGCCAGTCGGCGGCGCCATCCCCGAGGAGTAATATATATTTAACCGGCCGGGCTTTAAGTCGTGCTTGAATTAGAGTGGCAAGAAACTCGCGCACTTCATTTTCGTCACCATCGGCATTGGGATAAGGCGGCCATTCAACCAGATCCATCTGCGGCAGGCGATGAATAGCGCAGCCCACAGCATTGAGGATATTGGTCAACAGTTGCATTTGATCACCGTCCGCCAGCGCCCCTTCAACAGCACTGCAAACCAGAACCTCTGAGTTGGGCTGCCAAAGGGAGAACTTTACTTCGATCAGTTCTGTCTCTGTCTTAGGTTCTGGCGTGGCACTAACAGTCGCCTTTACAGGAGCAGCAATTGCAGATGCCTGTTTAGGCGCAACCGGCTTATCAAAATTGAGATTCATGCGCGCTGCTACATCGACAGTTTTGCGGTCGACAACAGCTTCTTCTGCATCGTCTAGAGAGCGATCATTAAATGCCACAGCAGGGGCTTCATCAACTAACAATACAGACTCTTTCGGCACATATTGCACTATGCCGAGAGTCTGTAAATAGTATGCCTGCTGGCTGGGCTGCATTAGATGCCGCCCATCTGTGGATGTAAGCGGCCCGGGTTGCGCATTAGTGTTAAGGCATTTAAATAGGCCTTGGCACTGGCCACCAGAATATCGGTGTCGGCGCCCTGACCATTGATAATGCGACCATCCTTTTCCAGTCGCACTGTGACACCACCCTGAGAGTCGGTGCCCTCAGTCACGGCATTGACCGAATAGAGCTGCAACTTACTGTCGCTGCTAACCAACTTTTCAATGGCGTTAAAGATCGCGTCTACTGCACCGTCGCCAGAGGCGTCGGCACTGTGCTGTTTATCCTGATAGGCAACAACGATTTTTGACTGCGGTGCCTGACCAGACTTGGACAGCACCTCTAAATCGATCAGCGTCAAAGCATCTTCCTCGGTACCCATCTGTGCGTCGGAAACCAGCGCCTGCAAATCCTCGTCGAAAATTTCGCGCTTCTTATCGGCAAGAGCTTTAAAGCGTTTAAACAGCTGGTTAAATTCTTCACTGCTATCAAACTTAATACCCAACTCGTCAAGACGTGACGATAGCGCGGCGCGACCGGATAACTTGCCCAGTGACAACTTATTGGTGCTCCAGCCAACATCTTCGGCACGCATAATTTCGTAGGTTTCACGGAACTTCAAAATACCGTCCTGGTGAATACCTGATTCATGAGCAAAGGCATTGGCACCAACAATCGCTTTATTGGGCTGCACCGGGAAACCGGTAATACCTGAAACCAAACGTGAGGTGGGCACTATATGGGTTGCATCTATGTTGGTTTCCACTGGAAAGACATCTCGGCGTGTGCGAATTGCCATAACCAACTCTTCAAGCGCCGCATTGCCCGCGCGCTCGCCGAGACCATTGATCGTACATTCAACCTGACGGGCTCCACTCTGGATTGCTGCCAAGCTGTTAGCCACGGCCAGACCCAGGTCATTGTGACAGTGCACCGAGAAAATCGCTTTGTCAGCATTGGGCACAGTGTTCATTAGGCGCTTGATCATCGAAGCGTATTCGCTGGGATCTGAGTAGCCAACGGTATCCGGCAAATTGATTGTCCGTGCCCCGGCATTAATGACCGCCTCGGTGATGCGACACATAAAATCAAACTCGGTGCGGCTGGCATCTTCGAGAGAGAACTCCACATCGTCAATTAAACTGCGAGCAATCTTTACCGCGCCAACCGCCTGCTCGAGAACCTGATCTGGCTCCATCTGCAGTTTGTGTTTCATATGAATCGGCGACGTGGCAATAAAAGTGTGAATACGGCCAGCATTTGCACCTTTAAGCGCTTCCGCAGCACGTTCTATATCACCGGCCACTGCGCGGGAAAGGCTGCAGATGCGGCTTTCCCTAACGCTGTTGGCAATCGCTTGAATAGCTTCAAAATCTCCCTGACTGGAAATTGCGAAACCGGCTTCGATCACATCGACGCGCATTTTTTCCAGCGCTATGGCGATCCGGACTTTTTCGTCTTTGGTCATGGATGCGCCGGGGCTCTGTTCACCGTCACGCAAAGTGGTATCAAAAATGATTAATTTTTCTTTGGGTTGCTCTGAGCTGTTCATACTGTCTTCTCTTCCTAAAGGGAGCCATGCTTTCTGGCTAAATTAGCTAAACTAATTTCAGCCGATCTGCTGCTAACTAATTTCAGTGGCTCATTGTAAAACGGATCGGACCGCTGTGGGGTCAGAATT
>JAFMBU010000023.1 GCA_017858295.1 Porticoccaceae bacterium
GTGGCGACCATAACTTTGATCGCACCGCTCTTGAAACCTTCCAGTGTTTTCATGCGTCGCGCCTGAGGCACATCACCGGCAATCAAACCCACCTTGAACCCCTGCTTCTTCAATCGCTCATAGAGAGTCCGGCAAATATCGCGGCGGTTGGCAAACACCATAACGCTCTGCACATCATCGCTTTTGAGGATATTTTGCAGCAGGGCAAACTTTTCACTGGCGGTGGTGATAAAGATTTTTTGCTCGACGGTATCCGTAGCGACTCGCTCTGGCTCCATCTCAAGCTTTACTGGCTTGTCTGTCCACTGCTCCGAAAGACGCATAATGTCATCGGTAAAGGTGGCGGAAAACAGCAGTGTCTGACGATCTTCTTTCGGTGGCGTTGAACGCACCAGACGACGGACCTGGGGAATAAAACCCATATCCAACATACGGTCGGCTTCATCGATAACCAGCACTTCCACCTGATCCAGATGAACATCTTTGTTGCTGGCAAAGTCCAATAGGCGTCCCGGAGTTCCCACCAGGATATCGCAGTGGGAGCGCTTAATTTTGTGCAACTGCTTGGCGTAGTCCATACCACCGACCAAGGTGTGCACCTTGAGGTCGGTGTGTTGAACCAGCTGTTCGGCATCTTCACCAATCTGAATCGCCAACTCGCGAGTCGGCGCCAGAATCAGTGCCCGAGCTTCGCCTATATAGCGCTCGTCTTCGACGGGGTATTTGAGTAGATCGCTGATAATACTGATCAGAAAGGCCGCAGTTTTACCTGTGCCTGTCTGTGCCTTGCCAACCATGTCATGGCCGCGCAACGTATGGGGCAGAGAAGCACCTTGAATCGGTGTAGCGTAGGTAAAGCCGGCAGTCTGAATGCCGCGCAGCAGAGGCAGTGGCAGATCGAAGTCGTGAAAGCGGGCTTTGCCCTCTTGCACTTCGACAACGAACTGATCGACACTCCAGGCTTTTTCGGCGCTGTTATTGGACCGGCCACGGCCGCGACCACGACGTCGGGGACCTCGTACAGATGACTTTTTGGCTTCGTTGTTGGGAGTAGAATTTTCTGGGGCTGTAGTTTCAGTCAAGTTTGGGCACGCATATTTGGACAGTGATTAAACACCGGGTTCAATGCACGCTATTCGTTTAAGGCTATCTCTTTGAAACGCTGTGTGCACATATTTGAGGCGCGATTGTAGCAGAATTGTCGGCGAGCCGTTTAGTTTAATGATGAGACTCGCCGGCAGTCTGCCGCGGCGGCTACAACCGGGTTAGACCTGCCCGTCGGGCTATCCAATAGTCGAGACTAAACCAGCGCCCACCACCAGTGAATAGGAGCATCAGCAACATAATAAAATAGGTCGCGGCAAACTCAATGCCATTGTTGAGGATAACCAAACTACCTTTCTCGGTGAGCCAACTGTAGTTGCCGTGGCGCTTTAACAGCGACTTCGCGGCACTTAGTCGCTCGCCCACAGCAACACTGTTCTCAAGGCTTCGTTCGGCTGCAGGCACGCCAACCATGGCGAATACTTTGGCGGTGCTGGTATGGGGATCGCCAGGCGCAATGGCAAACCAACCATTGTCCCAATGGGCGCTGCCCGCTGCGACCAGCATGGTAATCATCAATGGTATTACCACCAATCGAGTCGCGAGCCCCACCAAGAGGGCGAGACCACCAATCAGTTCCGCACTGGCGGCGAGCAGTACCATTAAAGCTGGGGCTGGCAGCCCCAAACCCCAGTCGGGATTGCCAAACCAAGCCACCATATCCTCCCAGTTAGCAAACTTGTGCAGGCCGACACCAATAAAAACCGGTGCCAGGTAAAGCCGCAGAGCAAGAGGCCCGAGCCAATCAATAAATTTAAGTTTTGACAGGAAGAGGTTGTACCAGATAACCAGTTGTTGCATGTTCATCGCTCCTTGATTTTATTGTTACAGAATACATCAGTGGCAATTTAGATTGCCCCTCGAGGAAAAAATTCCAACCTTCCTATGAGTCAGAATATATTCCGCCAATACGCTCTGTTTTCCCTCGCTTTGCGCCGACCATTAAACGAGAATGATCTCTTACTTCACTCTGTGCCAAACATGCCTGCCGACAAAATTAATCGATCCACTCAACTCAGCCATGCGAAGCAGCTATGGTCCCTCGCCGGACCGCTGATTTTCGGTCAGGTGGCTGTGGTCGGCATGACCGTGACCGATATTTATATGGCCGGCCAAATCAGCGCCGACGAGCTTGCAGCGGTGCAGTTGGGCGGCAGTATCTGGGCAGTTATCAATCTTATTGTGATTGGCATTATGCTCGGCAATAGTCCGATTATTGGCAACCATTGGGGGGCGGGTAATCGGCATCTGGTGCGCTTTCAGTTTCAGCAGGCGCTGTGGCTAGCAGTACCTGTTGGGCTAGCAGTGAACTGTGGCATCCTGTTCGGTATTTATATTCTGGGTCAGCTGCAGATTCCCGCAGAAGTCTACGACGTAGGCCGCCGCTATATGCTGCCGTTCCTGATTACTGGGCTTATGTTTCCGGCGTTTTTTGTCTTCCGCACCACCTTTGAGGGCATGGGTGATATCCGGCCAGTAATGGTGTTTAACGGCGCCGCATTCCTGCTCAATATTGTTCTCGACTATGTACTGGTGTTCGGCAAGCTGGGGATCCCGGCAATGGGCGGTGCTGGGGCCGGCTGGGCCACGGCCATAGTGATGACTTTTCTGCTGATCTGCATGGCGGTTTACGCGCAACGTTCAAGCACTATGCGCGCATTAAGGCTCTACAGTGATTTCGCCCGAGTCAATCTCGCGGCGATTGTGAATATTTTGCGCCTAGGGGTTCCTATCGCCCTCAATATTGCCGCAGAAATTATGTTTTTCGCCATTATCCCGCTGATGATCGCTCACCTGGGTTCAGATGTAGTGGGCGCCCACGCTATCGCGATTAATATAGATTCGCTGGCCTTTATGGTTCCCCTGGGTGTGGCTTCAGCACTTACGATTAAGGTGGCTATGGCAGAAGGCGCAGGGGATCCAACCTTGGCGCGGCGCTACTGCATAGTCGGCTATAAGATGGTGTTTATGCTCGGCCTGACAACCGCGGCATTGAAAATCACCCTCAGGGAAGATCTGGCGGTACTGTTTAGTACAGATCCCAATGTCCAGTTAATCGCTGCCAATCTGTTCTTATTTGCCGCTGCCTTGGGCTCTGTAGATTCTCTGCAGATGACTGCTAGCGGCGCACTGCGCGGCTATAAAGATGTGCGTATACCGCTATTGATTCAGGTAGTGGCATTCTGGGGTATTGCCTTTCCTATCGCCTACTCCCTTGCGCTGACCGATATCTGGGGCGAGCCGATGGGTGTCTATGGTTTCTGGGTGGGCACGATTATTGGCGCATCCTGCGCCGGAATTGGCTTAATGACGAGATGGAATATTGTCTCGCGGCGCAGAATTCAGGCTCTGGGGAATTTATAGCGGGTAATTGATAGCTGGTAATCGATAGCGGGTAATTTTTGGCCGCTTATAAATGGTAACAACCAAAAGTTATGCGCTCGCAACCATTGAGATCGGCGCGGGTTTCCACCAATGCAAAGCCAGCTCGTTCTAGCAATTCACGCACCGCCTTGCCCTGATCAAAACCATGCTCCAACAACAGCCAACCACCATCGGCTAGATAATCGACACTCTGACTGCAAACCAAACGCAAATCATTCAAACCATCATCACCAGAGACTAGAGCGGAAGCCGGTTCAAAGCGCACATCACCCTGACTGAGATGTGGGTCATTGGCTTCAATATAAGGTGGGTTGCTGACGATTAAATCAAATTGCTGGACTGCAATAGCAGCAAACCAGTCACTGGCGAAAACACTAACATTCTCGAGTTGATAGCGCTGGCGATTGCGCTCAGCCAGATCCACCGCCTGCTGCTGCAGATCCACGGCAAAGATCTCCCAGTGGCTGCGTTCAGTCGCTAGAGCCAGAGCAATAGCGCCAGTACCTGTGCCCAAATCCAGCATCTTTGCCTGTTCGGGCAGCGTTAAATCCAGTGCAATCTCCACCAGCAATTCAGTTTCAGGACGCGGGATCAGTGTCGCAGGAGAGACCTCGAGGTCGAGGCTCCAGAATCCCTGAGAGCCGATTAAATAAGCAATGGGTTCGCCGACCACACGGCGCTGCAATAGTGCCTCGAACTCTAACTGTTTAGCATCACTGACTGAACGCTCAGGCCAGGTTTTCAAATAGCTCGGATCCACCCCCAGAACAAAGCAGAGCAAGAGCTCACAATCTAATCCCGGGCTGTCGCTGAGCTGGTTAGCCGCAGTGGCGGATTGAAGAAGTTCGGCAATGGTCATTATTCAGACAGACTGGCCAACTGCTCCGCTTGGAACTCATTGACCAGCGGACCCAGCACATCATCCAGAGAGCCTTCCATGACTTCACCCAACTTATAGAGCGTGAGATTAATGCGATGATCGGTGACACGTCCCTGGGGAAAGTTATAGGTGCGAATGCGTTCCGAGCGATCGCCACTGCCGACCAAACTTTTACGCTGATCGGACTGCTCTTTGGCCACAGCTTCATCCTGCAGAGCGTTTAATCTAGCTTGGAGTACCGACATCGCCTTGGCACGGTTTTTATGCTGCGAGCGCTCGTCCTGACATTCAACCACCAGGCCACTGGGCAGGTGTGTGAGGCGAATCGCCGAATCGGTTTTGTTGACATGCTGACCACCGGAACCCGAGGCACGAAATGTATCGACTCTCAGATCGCCCTTATTGATTTCAATGGCATCCTGCTCATCCGCTTCAGCCATTACTGCAACAGTGCAGGCAGAGGTGTGCACGCGTCCCTGGGATTCTGTATCTGGCACCCGCTGCACTCGGTGAGCACCGGACTCAAACTTGAGTTTTGAGTAAACACCCTGACCAACAATGCGTGCGATAATTTCTTTGTAGCCGCCGTGGTCGCCGCTGTTCTCACTGATTATTTCAACTTTCCAGCGCTTGGTTTCTGCGTACTTGCTGTACATGCGAAAAAGATCACCCGAAAAAATTGCCGCTTCATCACCACCGGTTCCGGCGCGAATTTCAAGAAAGACGTTTTTCGAATCCTTGGGATCTTTTGGTAGCAGCAGTTTTTGAATTTCCAACTCAAGCACTTGGCGCTGGGCTTCCCCACTGCGCATCTCCTCTTGGGCCATATCCCGCATATCCGTATCCGAGTCCTTTAATAACAGCTTGGCCTCTTCAATATTTTCCAGCACATCTTTATAGGTAGCGTAGGTTTTCACCAGCGGCTCAAGTTCCGCATACTCTTTTGACAGGGTGCGAAAGCGATTTTGATCGCTGATAATATCGCCGTCGCTGAGCAGCGCACCCACTTCTTCATAGCGTTCAGAGAGGTGATCTAACTTGGAGAGAATTGAAGCTTTCATTGAATATCCATGTCTGGTTTTGCGTGATTTAAGCGCGGTGCAATTCGGTGATTCTAAAATTAAAAAGTCAGAGGGGTGTTGCGCTAAACGACGCTAACGCTTTTTATCCAGACCAAAAAGATCCTGAGTGGCATTAATGGTGTCATCACGCCCCTCTTCACTGGCCTGCTTGAGGATAGTAGTGGGCTTGTGCATCAACTTGTTGGTCAGATTGCGTGTTAGGGTCTCGATCACTGACTCTGCCTCCTGACCACGCTGCAGCGACTGCAATGCCTTGCCAACTTCTTCAACTCGAATTTTCTCGACACTATCGCGAAAGGCGCGAATGGTATCCACCACCGCCAGAGATCGCTGCTGCCGCGACCAGCCGTCAGCTTCCTGATCGATAATCACCTGAGCCACATCGGCAGCGCTCTGGCGTGCGCGGAGATTGCCCTGAATCACTTCCTGCAAATCGTCCACTGTATAAAGGTAGACATCTTCGAGGGTTTCCACCTCGGGTTCTATATCTCGAGGAACGGCTATATCGACCATAAACATGGGTTTGTGACGACGCTTTTTCAGGGCCGATTCCACAGCACCTTTACCCAGTACTGGGAGTTGGCTGGCAGTGGACGAAATAACTATATCCGCCTGAGGCAGATAATCGTGAATATCCGATAGTAAAATAGCATTGGCGGAAAAGTCTGCGGCCAGCTCCTGAGCACGACTCAGAGTTCGGTTGGCAACCGTAATTGAGCCCACTTGCTTATCCCGCAGATGACGGGCGACCAGCTCAATAGTTTCGCCGGCGCCAATCAACAGCGCATGAACATCTTTTAGATCGGCAAAGATTTGCTCCGCAAGACTTACAGATGCGTAGGCAACAGAGACCGGGTTTTGACCAATAGCCGTTTCGGAGCGCACTCGTTTGGCTGCGGCAAAGGCGCTTTGAAAAACCTGATTGAGGTGCGTGGCGACTGTGCCCGCCTCGCGACCCACGGCATAGGCTGATTTGATCTGGCCAAAAATTTGCGGCTCACCGAGCACCAGAGAATCGAGCCCGCTGGCAACACACATAATATGTCTCACTGCCTGTTGATCACGATAGCAGTAATAACAGTCGTGCAACTGTTCCAGCGCCACTCCTTTGCAATTTGCCAGCCAGCTGAGCAACTGTTCGTCGCTAGCCTCACCGTGAAAATAGATTTCAGTGCGATTACAGGTGGATAGCAGTGCGATTTCACCACCAGGTAAATAATCTAGAGCTTGCTGCAGAGACTCAATAACCATTTCTGGGGCAAAGGCAACGCGGCCGCGGAGATCCACGGAAGCGGTTGTATGATTGATACCAAATGCCAGAATACCCATGATGACTGTGCTGTTTGTCTCTCTGCTACTTGCTTAATTATCTGTCTATACTCAAAATCAAAGCGTTTTGTTTATTCGCTAGATAGTGAGTTAAATAATGACCGTTGCTTTAGGCGGGAGATTTTACACCAGTCTGGCCAGCATAATCAGAAATACCATAAAAAAAGGATAATGTTGCAGAGCGCGCTAATCTTTTGCCGCAATAAAGGTCTTAACCAACGGATCCCCGAAAAAAGAAGATGATGAAATTACCCGAACCTATTCGCTCAGCACCCTTTGCCATCAGTCTATTGATACTGCTGACAGCCTGCGCCTCTGTGCCGGAAAATAGTGAGCCATCTTCGGCTGCGGCCCTCACTGACAAAACAGAATCACCAAAACAAGTATTAGCGCCGACCAAACCCTTTGACGAAGACTCTCTTTACCAAATTTTAGTTGCCGATGTGGCTCTGACCCGCGGCCAGTTCAAGACCGCGCTGGAGAACTACTTGGTGCAGGCACGCAAAACCCGTGATGCCGGCATTATCCGACTAACCAATAGCATTGCCGCTCACCAGGGCGATGCCGGAGCCATGCTCGAGAGCGCGCAACTCTGGGTCGAAGTAGAGCCCAATGAGACCGATGCTCACCGCGCGGCACTGCAAGCCTACGCTGTATATAAGCGGCCCTTTGAAGCATTAGAGCAGGCCTCTTGGCTGTACCGCAACAACAATGACCTCGAAGCCTTTCTCGCCGTAACGGCAATTGATGAAGGCAATAAACAGGCATTGATTCCCCGCTTGATGGAAGCCTACAGAGCACTGCCTCTGGAACCACATCAGCAGGCGACAGCAGAATTGGCAGTGGCGATTTTGTTCCGTGAGCTGGGGGACTTAGATAGCGCCGTAGCCACCAGTCAATATTTTTTAACACTGGTTCCAGATAACCAGCGCGGTCTATTACTGCTAGCTCAGCTGCTGCACCAGCAAAATAAGGTGACTGAGGCGTCCACTCTGCTTGCAGATGCATTGCAACGGCAACCAGAGGACCGCAACCTACGTCTGCAGTACGCGCGCTTTCTCACTCTGCTTGACCGGCCCCAGGCGATCCTGCAGTTCGAACTATTGAGAGAACAGAATGCCGACGATCAGCAGATAAATTTTTTGCTCGGCCTGCTCTACCTCAATCAGGGTGATCAAGAGTTGGCCACAACGCTATTCCAGCAGGCCTCTCGGGATCCCAGTATGAGGGCCGATGCCCAGTATCATCTCGCAACCATCGCCGAACATAATGGCGATGTGAACGCTGCACTGCAGCACTATCAACAGGTTGCATTTGGCCGCAACTATTTAGCCGCTGCCTCCAGAGCTACCATACTGCTGGCCCAGAGCCATGGCATAGATCAGGCCAGAGCCTATCTACAGAGCCTACGCCGGCAACAACCCAATCAGGCCTCAGAGCTGATTCAGCTGGAGTCTAATCTACTGGTTAGCAACAACCAGAGCGACCAGGCGATTAATCTTCTCAGCAGCGGCTTGCAGGCCAACCCCACTGACGCCAAGCTGCTCTATGCGCGATCAATGGTGGCCGAGCTACAAAATAACTTTGCCCTCGCTGAGCAGGATCTCCGCGCCCTACTCGCCCAGGATGCAGACAATCCCACGGCACTCAATGCTCTGGGTTACACCATGATTGTGCACACAGATCGCAGTGAAGAGGCCTATAGATTAATCAAGCGCGCCTATCTGCTTAACCCCGGAGATCCAGCGATTATCGACAGTATGGGCTGGGTCTTATTTGTGATGGGCAAGGCGGAAGAGGCGCTGCCCTTTCTGCAGAAAGCCATGGCGATTCTGCCTGACCCAGAAATTGCCGCCCACTTAGGTGAAGTTCAGTGGTTCCTCGGCAACCGACAGGCGGCTCTGCACACATGGCAGCGCGGTCTTGCCCAGTCGCCGAATCACCCAACGATTACAAGCACCATGCAGCGTCTTGGCGTCGATGCCGCTGATTTCGACAGAATTAAAAAAACGCACAAAGAAGATAGTAATGTAGACTCAGTGACTCTTATGGACACCAGCCACCCAGGGCCGCATCAGTGAACAGAGTCTTTTTGCTTTTAGCAGTCTTTACTCTCAGCGCCTGCGCTATGCAGTCGCTACAGCCGCCTCAAACCGCAGCGCCGAGTGATTGGCAAACCCATCAATTGCGGGTATCACAGCTCAATGATTGGCGACTTGCGGGCAAGCTCGGCTTTCGCGGACCAGACAACGGCGGCAGTGCATCAGTCAACTGGCAGCAGCAGCAAAACAATTTTCAATTACAGCTCTCTGGCCCCTTTGGCGCTGGCAGGGCAACCCTGTCCGGCAATCAGCAGATCGCTGAAATGCTCTATCAAGATAAGCTTTATCGCCAGACGCCACAGCAGCTGGCTAGCCAACTGATCGGAGTGCCACTACCAGTGGGCGCACTGAGCTGGTGGGCCCGGGGTCTGCCTTCTCCAGATCAAGAAACAGCCAGCAGTATTGCCACCAGTCCTGAGGGCTATGCCAGCAGTTTCGAGCAGGCCGGCTGGCAATTGAGCTTTAGCCGCTACTCCGAGACAGATGCCGGCAGCTTGCCGAGCAAAATCATCGGTACTCACCAATCCAGTGATAATAGGCGCTACTCCTTTAAGCTGGTAATATCCGACTGGTCATTCGCCAAATAAGAACAGCTCCACCATGATGCCTTCGATTACTCTATCGGCACCGCCGAAAATTAACCTGTTTTTGCATATCACCGGACAGCGTGACGACGGCTATCACAATCTGCAAACCCTGTTTCAATTGCTCGATGGCGGCGACCAGCTGACATTCGCGGTGACCGAAAACAGTGATATCCGCCTAACACCACAGGTTGATGGCGTCGCTGAAGAAGATAATTTAATCGTTCGCGCAGCCAAGGCACTGCAACAAAAGACTGGCTGCAAATTAGGTTGTTCAATTGCTGTGGATAAAAAATTGCCTATGGGCGCAGGTCTCGGCGGTGGCAGCAGTAATGCCGCTACCACCTTACTGGCCCTAAATTCACTCTGGCAGTGCGATTTATCCTTGGTTGAGCTGGCTGCATTGGGCTCAGCTCTGGGTGCCGATGTACCGGTTTTTGTGATGGGCCGCAGTGCCTTCGCCGAGGGTATTGGTGACGAATTAACCCCCGTTGATATAGCCAATAGCTGGTATTTGGTCATTACCCCGCCCTGTAAGGTGTCAACAGGTGAAATTTTTTCAAATCCTCAATTGACAAGGCACTCCCTACCGATCAAAATACGCGCCCTCTCGGAGGAGCAGTACAGGAATGACTGCCAAGCTATTGTCGAAGAGCTCTACCCTCAGGTTAAAGAGGTGGTGGAGTGGATTGAAAACTTCGCAAAGCCAATGATGACAGGAACTGGAGCAAGTGTTTTTTGCCGCTGGGAAACGCAGGCCGAGGCCAACAGGGTTTTAGCAGCAGTTCCACAGCACTGGAATGCATTTGTTGCGCGAGGCGTTAATAACTCGCAAGTACATCAGCAATTGAGAGACTTTTTTACTGGGGCGTCGCCAAGTGGTTAAGGCATCGGGTTTTGATCCCGGTATTCGGAGGTTCGAATCCTCCCGCCCCAGCCATATCTTATTATGAATACCAGGAAAAATGACGTGGCAAGATTGATGGTCTTCTCCGGGAACGCAAACCCGGCACTGGCGAATGAAATCGCCCGTACACTGGGAATCCCGCTTGGTAACGCAGGTGTCTCACTCTTCTCCGACGGCGAAATCAATATTGAGATTCGTGAAAACGTCCGCGGAAACGATGTGTTTGTGGTTCAGCCGACCTGTGCACCGACCAATCGCCACCTCATGGAGCTGATCTTCATGATCGACGCACTGCGTCGCGCATCTGCCGGTCGTATTACCGCAGTTGTACCCTACTTTGGCTATGCCCGCCAAGATCGTCGTGTCCGCTCAGTGCGTGTGCCTATCAGTGCAAAAGTGGTTGCCGACATGCTCTCCAATGCCGGCGTCGATCGCGTTCTCACTGTTGACCTTCACGCAGAGCAGATTCAAGGCTTCTTCAACTGTACAGTTGACAACGTTTACGGTGCGCCGGTTTTACTTGGTGATATCGAACGTCAGAATTACAAAAATCTTCAGGTTGTCTCCCCAGATGTTGGTGGTGTTGTGCGCGCTAGAGCAGTGGCCAAGCAACTCGACTGCGATCTGGCAATTATTGACAAGCGTCGCCCCTCTTCTAATCAGAGCGAAGTGATGAACCTGATCGGTGAAGTGGAAGGTCGCACCTGTGTGCTGGTTGACGATATAGTCGACACCGCCGGCACCCTCTGCAAAGCCGCTGAAGCGCTAAAGAAAAATGGTGCGACTAAGGTTGTTGCCTATGCCACCCACGCGGTGTTATCAGGCAAGGCCATAGAAAATATTAAAAACTCGCAGCTCGATGAACTGGTTGTTACCAACAGTATCCCGCTGCGAGAAGATGCTAAAAAGTGCGGCAAAATTCGCACTCTTTCCCTCGGCAAGCTGCTCGGTGAGTCAGTGCGTCGCATCAGCAACGAAGAATCTATCAGCGCCATGTTCGACTAACAGCTGGCGCTGTTGCAACCGCCTCAACTTCGAGGCACAAAACTCCGTTTTAGGTCTGGTCGCGGTCTGATTCGGCATTACTAGGAGACTATTATGTCTACTGATTTTACATTACACGCAAAGGGTCGTGAGGATACAGGGAAAGGTGCGAGCCGCCGCCTGCGTCGTCTGGCTGCAGAAATACCAGCAATTGTTTATGGTGGAAAGAAAGATCCAGCAAAGGTCAGCCTGAACCATAAAGACGTGGCAAAAGCGCTCGAGAACGAAGCCTTTTACTCCCACGTGATTGCACTGGACATCGACGGCAAGTCACAAGACGTGATCTTGAAAGACGTTCAGCGTCACCCAATCAAGCCGGTTATCTTGCACTTGGATTTCCTCCGCGTGAACAAGAAGACTTTGCTCCAGACTAAAGCACCGATTCACTTTATCAACGAAGATATCTGTGTTGGCGTTAAAATTGGTGGTGGTCTGATTGCCCACACAATGACTGAGATTGATATCAGCTGCCTGCCACAGGATCTGCCTGAGTACATCGAAGTTGACATGGCAGCAGTTGAAATTGGCCAAACATTGCACATCTCTGACATTGCCTTCCCTAAAGGTGTTGAGAGTGTTGCACTGAGCCACGGCCCTGATCACGATTTACCGATTGTGAGCATCAACAAGCCTAAAGCAGCTCCTGTAGTAGATGATGCTGCACCTGCTGCTGCGGAAGATGGAGAGGCAAGCGAAGAGTAATCTTCACTCTTGCCAACCTGAGTAGGCCCTGACATTGGAAACGCCCGTAGAGTTAATCGTGGGGCTGGGAAATCCCGGCCCTAACTATGACCGGACGCGTCACAATGCCGGGGCCGACTTGGTTCTGGAACTGGCTAAAAGCTATCAAGTCACGATGAAGCATGAATCAAAGTTTTTTGGTGATACCGCTAAAATCAACATTGATGGTCGCGACGTGCGATTGCTTATCCCTACCACCTTTATGAACCGCAGCGGTCAGTCAGTTGCAGCTCTGGCACGATTTTATCAAGTGCCCGTGGAAGCCATCTTGGTGGTTCACGATGAGCTCGACATTTCACCTGGAGCAGCACGGTTTAAAAAAGGCGGCGGTCACGGCGGCCACAACGGTCTGCGTGATATTGTTCAGAGCCTGGGTAACAATAAAAGTTTTGCCCGTCTGCGAATCGGCATCGGCCATCCGGGAGACGCCCGTCAAGTGGCCGACTATGTGCTGAAAAAAGCCTCGCCCACAGACCAACAATTAATTTCTAACAGTATTGATGATGCGCTGCGCACTCTACCTCTGGCCGTTTCAGGTCAGTGGGAACGCGCCATGACCGCACTCCACACTGTGCAACAATAACGCTAGACACTAGCACAAGGATTATAAGATGGGTTTTAACTGCGGAATTGTCGGTTTGCCAAATGTGGGTAAATCGACCCTGTTTAATGCGCTGACCAAAGCGGGCATCAGTGCGGAAAATTTCCCCTTTTGTACCATTGAGCCAAACACTGGCGTTGTGCCAATTCCAGATCCACGTCAGGACTTAATCTCGGCGATCGTTAAGCCCGAACGCATAGTTCCCACCAGCATGGAATTTGTCGATATCGCAGGTCTGGTGGCCGGCGCCTCCAAAGGTGAAGGTCTGGGCAACAAGTTTTTGGGTACCATTCGTGAAACCCATGCCATCGCTCATGTAGTGCGCTGCTTTGACGACGAAAACGTGATTCACGTGGAAGGTACCATCAACCCGCAAGACGACATTGATGTAATCAATACCGAGCTGGCTCTGGCCGATCTGGATACGGTTGAGAAAGCTATTTTGCGCGCTGCGAAAGCAGCCAAAGGCAAAGACCAAGACGCAGTTGCTATCAAAGCGGTAGCGGAAAAAATTCTCCCTCACCTCAACGAAGCCAAACCTCTGCGTTCATTTGACTTGAGCGACGACGAGCTCGCCGTGCTCAAGCCCCTCAGCTTGCTGACCCTAAAGCCAACCATGTATATAGCCAATGTCGATGAAGAAGGGTTTGAAAACAACCCTTATCTTGACGCGGTAGTGGCCATAGCCGAGGCTGAGGGTTCAGTTGTAGTACCGATCTGTAATAAGCTCGAAGCCGAAATCAGCGAATTGGAAGACGACGAAAAAGCCGAGTTTTTAGAAGAGATGGGCATGCAGGAGCCGGGCTTAAATCGCGTAATTCGCGCAGGCTACAACCTTCTGAATTTGCAGACCTACTTTACAGCTGGTGTGCAAGAAGTTCGCGCCTGGACTATTCCTGTGGGTGCCACTGCACCCCAGAGTGCTGGCAAGATTCACACCGACTTTGAGAAAGGTTTTATCCGTGCTGAAATTATCGGTTACGACGACTATATTGCTGGCAATGGTGAGCAGGGAGCAAAAGATGCCGGCAAATGGCGTCTCGAAGGCAAAGACTACATCGTCAAAGACGGCGACGTTATTCACTTCCGCTTTAATGTCTAGTCCACTGTGAGTATGGTCTCAGGGCGTTGGAAGTTTGGACTTCTATTAGCCCTGACAACTGCTATTCTGTGGGGCGTACTGCCCATCGCACTCAAAGGTGTAATGGAAACCCTCGACCCCATTACCACAACATTTTTCCGCTTTTCCCTAGCAGCGCTACTGCTCACTCCCTATATTCTTTTGCGCAGCCGACACACCAGTGGACTGTCTCTGTTCAGTCGACTGCGATCACCGCGACTATTATTGCAAATGCTAGCGGCAGGCCTACTACTCACGACAAATTACGCCCTGTATATTCTCGGCCTACAACGAACCACAGCGGAAGCTGCACAGATTGTTATTCAAGCTGCTCCCATGCTGCTCTTACTCAGCGGCGTCTGGCTTTTTGGTGAGCGCCTGTCGAAGCTGCAATGGTTTGGCTGCATCTGCTTTATCACCGGCCTCTGCGTGTTTTTCTCACCCCGTTTTTATGATGTATTTATCGCAGTAAACGCCTATGGCATTGGCGTTATGTTGATATTGATCGCGGCATTGGTGTGGACCGGCTACGCCATCATGCAAAAATTCTTGCTGCAGCAATTTAGCTCTCAAGAAACCATGGTGCTGTTTTACTGGATCGGAACTCTGGCATTTTTACCCTTTGCCGACTTTACCGCACTGCCCCAGCTCTCCGGCCTGCAGTGGGGACTCTTAGCCTTCTGTGGTTTAAATACCTTGATTGCCTACGGCAGCTTTGCCGAGGCGATGGCCCATATCGAAGCCTCTAAAGTCAGTGCCGTCTTAGCCCTGACACCAATGGTGACCGTGGCCACAGTGCATTTAATCCCCATCCCCGGGCTTGTTGTAGAACCCATTACCCTCTTAACGCTCTGTGGCGCCGCCTTAGTGGTCGGTGGTTCTATGCTCACCGCCCTGGCCAAACCAAGCTCTGCCTGAGTAATTTAAAAGCAGCGCCACAGCCGCCCAAAAAGGCCCTTGGAAGCTTCCTAGCCTAAGTTGCCACATACTGCTGTCCTAAACTAGAACGAGCAGAGAGAGATCAACAGCGGCCATCTCTACGCCTAAGATAAACTAGACGACAGCGCCTGTCGGGGCAGATACAGAAGTGATTAATAAGCAGTAGAAAGACAAGGGGTGGAAGGAGGCGTGTTTTGAGAAGTATATAAAAAGACCTCTGACCGAGATATATCGCCACTGCCGCCTGTATTTCAGACCAACACCTATTTTAAAACACAGAGACTTCTGGACATCCCGGCTTATGCAATAGCAAACCGTGTTGGTCCAGACAATTTTGATATACCCCAGTCAGAGGCTGCAGTTATTATGGGAGAGTTTTCGCGACAATGAATGACACAGCTATCACTACAGAAAATAGAGATCTAGATTTAATAAAAGTGTGACGGAGATCACAACAAAAGGCGCTACAGGTCGAGTTACGGCTTTGTTAGCAAAGACACCTGAAGCTATTGACAAATACCCCGTCTGTAGCCAAAATGCGCGCCCCTATCACAGGGTATCTGTACTTTGTGGCTACGTAGCTCAGCTGGTTAGAGCACAGCATTCATAATGCTGGGGTC
>JAFMBU010000242.1 GCA_017858295.1 Porticoccaceae bacterium
TGGTGGGGTTCGAGGAGGCCGTTCTTCCAGTTGGAGATGGTGTTCTGGGCGGTGTCGATAAGCTTTTCATCGAGTTCGCTGTTGCGTGATAACAATTCTTTTAACAGGTTGCGGCAGTCTTCTTGATCGAGTATCGAGAAACCCGGTTTAAATCCTAGGGCTTTGATCTCGCTGCGAATAATATTTAGACCCAGGTTGTGGAAGGTGGAGACGGTGAGGCCTCGGCCATCGGCACCGCTGAGTAGGCTGGCGACTCGGGCTTTCATTTCCCGGGCGGCTTTGTTGGTAAAGGTCACCGCGGCGATATTGCGCGCGGGGATGCCACATTCTTCGACTAGGTAGGCGATCTTCTGCGTGATTACACTGGTTTTTCCACTGCCGGCACCGGCGAGTACTAGCAGCGGGCCGTCGATATACTTCAGCGCAGCCTGCTGCTGGGGGTTGAGCGTTTTGGCCATTTGGTTCTCTTTGTTTGTTCGGTTAGCGTCAAAAGACCCTAGGCCATTTCAGAAATTACACTGCGCTTGTCTTGTAACTGGGTCAGGGAGCTCTCGAAGTCATTGAGCTTTTGACGTTCTTTGGCGACCACTTCTGCTGGGGCGTTGTCGACAAATTTGGCATTGCTGAGTTTGCCGGAGAGCTTTTTCGCTTCCAGAGCATTCTTTTCAATTTCACGATCTAAGCGCGCCAGTTCGGCGTCGACATCGATTATGCCGGCCATGGGTACGAGGATTTCCAGATCACCGGCCAGTGCTGTGGCACTGAGGGGCGCGTCTTCTGGGTTGTCGAGCCAGGTGATGGATTCGAGATTGGCCAGCTTGCTGAGGAATTGGTGGTTGTCTTGCATGCGGCGTTGATCGTTGTCGCCACCTTTGGTCATAAAGATGGGCAGGGCTTTGGCGGGGGAGATATTCATCTCGCCGCGAATATTGCGCACGCCGATAATGACCGCTTTGAGCCATTCGATATCGGCCAATGCATCTTGATCCACTTGACTGCTGTCAGCTTCTGGATAGGGCTGCAACATTATGGTGTCACCTGCGGGATTCAGTTCAATGCCGGCCAGTGGCGCGATATTTTGCCAGATCTCTTCGGTGATAAAGGGCAGCATGGGATGGGCGAGGCGCAAGGTGGCTTCTAGTACGCGAACCAATGTGCGGCGGGTGCCTTTCTGCAGTTGCGGGTCGCCATTTTCGTCCCAGAGTACGGGCTTGGACAGTTCCAAATACCAGTCGCAGTATTCATTCCAGACAAAGTCATAGAGGGCCTGTGCGGCGAGATCAAATCTGTAGCTATTGATCGCGTCGGTAACCTCGGTTTCCGCTTGCTGCAGACGCGAGATAATCCAGCGATCGGCGAGGCTGAGTTTGTAGTCTTCGGAATTATCTTGGCCGCAGTTTTCGGCGCCATTTTCTCCAGTGGCGTTCATCAGAACGTAACGGGAGGCATTCCAAATCTTATTACAGAAGTTGCGGTAACCTTCCAGACGTTTCATATCCCAGTTGATATCGCGGCCGGTTGAGGCCAGTGCGCAAAGGGTGAAGCGCAATGCGTCTGACCCGTGAGGCTCTATGCCATCGGGAAATTGTTTTCTGGTGCGGCTGGCGATCTTGGCGGCTTGCTGGGGCTGCATCATATTGCCGGTGCGTTTGGCCAGCAGGCTTTCAATGTCGATGCCGTCGATCATATCCAAGGGGTCGAGAACATTGCCCTTAGATTTGGACATTTTCTGGCCCTGTTCGTCGCGGATCAGGCCGGTGACATAGACGGTTTTAAAAGGTATTTCCGGCTCGCCGTTTTCGTCTTTGATCAGGTGCATGCTCATCATCACCATGCGTGCGACCCAGAAGAAAATAATATCGAATCCGGTGACCAGCACATCGGTGGGGTGGAACATTTTCAGGCGTTCGGTCTGCTCGGGCCAGCCCTGAGTGCCGAAGGTCCAGAGTGCTGAGGAGAACCAGGTATCCAGAACATCTTCGTCTTGCACAAGGGCAATATCACCGAGGTTATATTTTTCACGGACGTCGGCTTCGTCTCTGCCCACATAGGCTTTGCCGGCTTCGTCGTACCAGGCGGGAATTTGGTGACCCCACCACAGCTGGCGAGAGATACACCAGTCTTGGATATTGCGCATCCATGAGAAGTACATATTTTCGTACTGCTGGGGAACAAATTTGATCCGTCCATCTTCCACGGCTTCAATGGCTGGGCCGGCCAACTTCTTGGCGTCCACATACCATTGGTTGGTGAGCAGGGGTTCGATAACTACGCCACCACGATCGCCATAGGGCACGGTCATATCGTTTTCTTCGATGCTCTCTAGCAGACCTAGGGCTTCAAAGTCGGCGACGATTTCACGGCGTGCGGCGAAGCGCTCCATGCCGCGATATTTTTCTGGCAATGTTGCGTCGAGATCGTTGTTGTCGCTGCCGTCGGTGTTGACACATTCTGCGGTCTGGCGAATATCGGCATTGGTGGTGAGGATGTTGATCATTGGCAGCTTTTGACGCTGGCCAACTTCATAGTCATTAAAGTCATGGGCTGGCGTGATTTTTACGCAGCCGGTGCCTTTTTCCATGTTGGCGTAGTCGTCCGCCACTATGGGAATTAAACGGCCCAGCAAGGGTAATTCGACAAACTGACCAACTAGATTTTCGTAACGGGAATCTTCTGGGTTCACGGCAATGCCGGTATCACCGAGCATGGTTTCAGGGCGGGTGGTGGCGACAACAATATAGTCTTTGCCATCCAATGTTTTGGCGCCATTGGCCAGCGGATAGCGCAGGTGCCACATCTTGCCTTTGACTTCGCGGTTCTCAACTTCCAGATCCGAGATGGCAG
>JAFMBU010000243.1 GCA_017858295.1 Porticoccaceae bacterium
TTCAGCCGAACCACGAAGTGGTGAGACAACGCGGGAGCGCAGCGACGGCGGCCCCCTTTTATTTGAGAGGGGGTGAGGACGAAGGACGAATAATTCCCGCCGCCTCCGCCGCTAAAAAGGCCATCGCTTCTGCCTATTTGTAGATGCTCAGCCCTATGCACGCAAAGGAGGTGCATTTTTTTGGCGGGAGCCTAATTATTAAGTGGCAGAGTATTTATCTCTGATTTAACTTTCTGTAAAGGGATCGCACACTAATGCCAGCTACCTGAGCTGCTTTTACTTTATCACCATAGGTGGTCATTAGATTCTGCAAATAGGCCAGCTCAGAAGTTTTTAGATCCACTTTATCCAATTCAATATTTACGTTGGCTTGGAAATCAATATCAAAACATTTGTCAATTATATCCTGATCAATAACCTCAGCCTCTGCCAGGACGGTGGCGCGGGCCAGAACATTGCGCAATTCGCGAATATTACCTTTGTAGTTCCAGCTGCTCAGGCGCTTCATTGCAGACGGCGTAAGCTGCCAGGTTTGATCTGGTGAGATGCGATGGATGAGCGACTTGGCGATAGCGGGAATATCGTCGCGCCGCTCGGCCAGAGAAGGCAGATGAATCGGAAATACATTGATACGATAGAATAAATCCTGACGGAAGCTGGCCTGATCTACCATCTCCGCGAGGTTTTTATGTGAGGCGCAGATAAGTCGAAAGTTGCTGTTTTTAATCTCGGCGCTGCCCACTGGCCTGTAGGTGCCGGTCTCTAACAGTCGCAATAATTTGACTTGCATAGGCATTGGAATATCGGCCACTTCATCTAAAAATAATGTGCCGCCGTCAGCCTGCTCTATAAGTCCTGGCTTATTAAATTGTGCGCCTGTAAATGCGCCCTTCACATGGCCGAAAAGTTCACTTTCAAAAAGAGAGTCTGTAAGTCCAGAGCACTCCAGAGTTACCATGGGATTGCCGCTGCGAGCGCTGGCCATATGAATAGCTCTGGCCGCTAGTTCCTTGCCTGTGCCAGACTCCCCTTTAAGCACCACAGATACATCGCTCTGCCCTACGCGGCTAATCACTTCCAGCATCTTTAAAAATGCCGGGCTTCTACCGATCATTTTCTGGTCGGTGACATTCCCGCTGGCGAGAGGAATAGGCCGCAAAAGCTCAACAAAGAACAACAGTTGTTGCTGGTCGTCAAAGATAGGCAGCATCTCGACATCCACATGTTCTTTGCCGTGGGGAGTTTGGTGAATATGCAAAACTCGCTCTTTGCGCTTTGAAAGCAGAGCTGCGCTGAGGGGGCAGGATTCTCCGGCCTGGTCGCAGGGGACATCATAGCCGTGTGAAACGCTGAAGCAACTGGGCTGCTGGTCCAATTCTAGCGCGCCAAATGCGTCGCGGTATTCAGAGTTGTAAGCGAGGATTTCATAATTGGCCGAGACCAGTATGGCAGGGCAGTCATAGCCCTCGAGCATGGCGCTTAGATTGCGCTGAGATCCTGAATCAGACTGGATGATATCCATGTTTTTGCCAAAATTGGTTTAAGTTTTGCCAATTTTGGCTATGGATTGCCTCGGGGTCAAGATAAACCTGTCTGAAGCCCAGCAGATCCGCGATAACCGAAGTTGGCACGCTAAGTGCTAATAGCTAATAGCTGGGAGCTGTGAGAGTGCCACTTAAACTAACAAGTTAAGCGCAACAGGCCAAGACTATTGCTCAGCACGACATGTCAATTGGATATTAATGGAGAGTACGTGGAAAATTTGCAAAGAGCAGTTGATGACAGCTCAGCTGTTGAGGCGGACGTGGCGGTTTTTTTTGATCAGGACAGCAACACCTTTTCTTATGTGGTCAGAGATCCGCAATCTCAAGCCTGTGCGGTAATCGATTCAGTGCTCGACTTCGACTATCCGTCTGCCAGTATCAGCCACAGCAGTGCTGATGCCATTATGAAATATATTCAAGAACGCAGCCTGCAAGTGGAGTGGCATATTGAAACCCATGTCCATGCAGACCATCTGTCCGCTGGCCCCTATTTGCAAAAGCACTTGGGCGGTAAGTTGGCGATTGGTGAGCATATTGTCACTGTGCAGGAAACCTTTGGCAAAATCTTCAATGAGGGTACTGACTTTCAGCGTGATGCCAGCCAGTTTGACCGCCTTTTTAAGGACGGCGAAACCTATGCCATAGGTAACCTAGAGGCTACAGCTCTTCATACGCCGGGTCATACTCCCGCCTGTATGGTGCATGTTATCGGTAAGTCCGCCTTTGTTGGCGACACTATCTTTATGCCAGACAGTGGGACTGCTCGAGCAGATTTCCCCGGGGGCAGTGCTCAAGCGCTTTATCAGTCTGCACAGAAAATTTTAAATTTAGCTCCAGATACCAAACTCTATCTGTGCCATGACTATGGTGCCGAGGGCCGCGAAGTCAACTACCAAACTACAGTCGCCGAACAGCAGCTGCACAATGTGCATCTAGGCAACAACGCTACAGAGGCCCAGTTTGTCGCTCTACGTGAAAAGCGTGATAGCGGTCTTGGCATTCCTCGACTGATGATTCCAGCTATCCAGGTAAATATGCGTGCTGGCCATTTCCCGCCGGCTCAAGACAATGCGGCAGTCTATTTAAAAATTCCCATTAATAGTCTGTAAAAATAACAAAAATAACAAAAATAACAAAAGGGACAAACAGTGAAAATAATAACAGTCAGTGAGACATTTTCGGTTTCCGATCAAATTCGTATTGAAGACATTGCCCAGCTAGCTGAGCAGGGCGTGCAGCTTATTATTTGTAATCGACCGGATGGCGAAGCAGCGGATCAACCCAGTG